>DASTOD010000163.1:0-7679 GCA_035762645.1 Binatia bacterium
AGACAGGGCCGCCGATGTCCGAGTCCGGCTTCCTTAAAATTTTCCAGGCGTTCCTTGACACTTCCCCCGTACGTTATTAGCTTGGTAAGTGGAGTTGGACCTGTCGATCTAAGCCCCAGGTACGCGTTTCCCGACCCTAGCAGCTGCCGAGTAGAACCCGGCGTCGTCATCCGAACGATCCGACGCTTAATTCAACTCTGCTGCGAGGGATAGGGTCGCGCGCATCCAAGCGGACGAGCGGTAAAGCCAGGCTTGAGACCGAGCCCGGGGGAAAACAGGAGATGGGCGATGTCAGCACGAGTGGATATCGAAAAGGATAGGGATATGGATGAGCTTTTCGAAGCCCAGGATACCGAAGTGGAGGATGGGCTCGACGAGAAGGAGCCCGAGCTCGCCGGAGAGGTCTATCCTAGTGAAAGTGACGAAGAAGAGGCTGTCGAACGGGATGACTCGGCGGCAGCTCTCAGCTCGGTCCAGCAGTACCTGCACGAGATCGGCTCGGTCCCCCTTCTGAGCCGGGAGCGTGAGATCGAGCTCGCGATGAAGATAGAGCGCGGAAAGGAGCAGATCCTTGAGGCGCTTTTTTCAACACCGCGGGCGCTCAGTTACGTGCTCGAATTGGGAAATGCCATGGCTGCCGGAGAGCTGGACATACGCGAGGTTGTCGACAAATCCGATGGGAATGACGAAGACAACGAAGCGTTACTTGACTCCAAACCCTTTTTGAAGGTCGTCGCCAAACTGCGGCGTCTGAACCATAATCGACAACAAATCGAGCGACAGCTAAGGCGGTCGCGCCTCTCCAGGAAGCGGGAAACGGCGCTCCGTGAAAAACAGAACGCCCTCGACACAAGGATCGGTAGTCTAATAAAGGAGTTGCACCTATCCGCGAGCCGAGTTGAGGAAATGATTCAGCAATTAAAGCGCGCTTCCGACCGCTTGGCAGCTCTGGAACGGAAACAAAGGGACCTGGCCAAACACCACCAAGCTGCGATTTCGGCTGAGATTCGAAAGATCGAAGATCAAATCGGGCTTCGGGCGGCGGAAATCAAGGCTCGCGTTAGCCTCGTCGAGCAAAGCCAAGAGCTCGTTCGCATCGCCAAAAAAGAGTTTACGGAAGCCAACCTGCGGCTCGTTGTCAGCGTCGCAAAGAAATATATAAATCGCGGTTTAGGTTTTCTGGACCTCATTCAAGAGGGTAACCTCGGATTGATGCGCGCGGTCGAGAAATTCGATTACCGGCTCGGCTTTAGGTTTTCCACCTATGCAAGCTGGTGGATCCGGCAAGGCATCACCCGCGGGCTCATCGACACGGGCCGAACTATCCGGATTCCGGTGCACCGGGTTGAACTGCGCAATAAGATCTTTCAAACGGCACAACACCTGCAGCGCAAGTTAGGCCGCGATCCCCGGCCCGAGGAACTCGCCGAAGAGATGCAAATGCCTGTTAGCGATCTGCTGAAGGTCATCCAGGTCCAGGGCGAGCCCGTTTCGCTGCAAACTCCTATCTGGGAGGACGGCGACCAGCTCGAAGATTTCGTCGAAGATCGCATGAGTCCTCAACCGGACAGGCAAGCGATGGAAGGAGTGCTACGACACGAGGTGAGGAAAGCGCTTGCTATCTTGACTCCTCGACAGGAGAAAGTCCTGCGCATGCGCTTTGGCATCGAGGAGAAGCGTGACTACACGCTGGAAGAACTCGGTGACCTGTTTTCGGTGACGCGCGAGCGGGTTCGGCAAATCGAACAAAAATCGCTGCAGATCCTACGCAACCCAAACCGGAGAAGGCCCTCCATCCCGACAGCCATGGCGACGGAACCGGACACCGTGACTTAGTCCTGAATTCCCAGTTTTTCAAGCTTGCGATAGAGAGTGGAAAGGCTCAATCCCAAAAGCTCGGCGGCATGAATTTTATCTCCGCCGCTTTTGCCGAGAGTCCGCTCGATGTGGCTTTTCTCGTAAAGCTCCACTGCTTTGGCGAGGTTGTCTTCAGAGCTGAATTCATCACTGGCGCTGTGCTGGCCGGGCAAGTTCCGCGGGGTGATCCATTCGCCGTCGCCGAGAATCATCGCCCGTTCCAGAACATTGTCCAACTCGCGGATGTTTCCCTTCCATGGCAGTGACATGAGGATCCGCATGGTCGCGCTGTCCACGCCTTTGTAGTTTGTCTTCATTTCCAGGTTGTGGCGGTGAATCAAATGTTCCACCAAGCCCGGGAAATCCTCAAGCCGTTTGCGCAGCGGCGGAATGTAAATTTCGAAAACATTGAGCCGATAGAAAAGATCGTCGCGGAATCTTCCTGCGGTGACTTCATCGTTGAGATCACGGTTGGTCGCCGCTAGAATTCGCACGTTGACTTTCACCGGCGTGGTGGCCCCTACCGGTAAGACGGTCTTCTCCTCGAGCACCCGCAACAGCTTGGGTTGAAGACTGAGAGGCATTTCACCGATCTCATCGAGAAAAATCGTTCCGCCCCGGGCTCTTTGAAAGAGGCCCTCTTGAGGATTAACGGCGCCGGTGAAGGCGCCCTTCACATAGCCGAAGAGCTGGCTTTCCAGCAAGGTCTCCGGAATCGCGCTACAATTCACTGGCAAAAAAACATTCTCTTTGCCGGCGCTGTTGGCATGAATGGTTCGGGCGACGACTTCTTTGCCAACGCCGCTTTCGCCCGTGATCAATACGGTGGTGGGGGTCGGCGCCACTTTGGCCACCAGTTTACTTACTTCCTGCATCGCCGGGCTGCGTCCTAGAGGCCGCTCCGGGCTGAAATGGATGTCGACTTCCCGGCGCAATATCTGGTTCTCCCAGGCGAGTTTCCTGTGGGTCATCAGATGCTGGACCTTGCGCAGAACATCCTCAAAGATGAGCGGCTTCAGCAGATAGTCCTGCGCACCCAGCCGAATGGCTTCAACCGCCGTTTCAACGGACGCGTGCGCGGTCATGAGGATAACCAGAGTTTGGGGAGAGATGTCGCGAACACGCTGCAGGACGTCGATGCCGCCACGGCCTGGCATCATCAGATCTGTGAGGACCAGATCAAAATCAAACTGGTCCAAAAGAGCAATTGCGGCGTTTCCATCCGGCGCTTCATGCACCTCATATCCCGCGCCTCTTAACAATTCAGCCAAGCTTTCCCGCGCAGAGTCTTGGTCCTCAGCGACGAGAATCGTCCCCGTCAATTCCGCAGCCATACATTTCACATTCCTTTTCGCAAAATTGAGAATACAGGCGCATGTTTTTGCCAATAATGAAATTCATCTTTTGAGCACCTATCGGTATAACCTTTGGCGGAAAATGACTAAAGCAATACTTGAGCCATGGGTTAGACTAGCGGAATCGACGAATCGCGCGGCAACTCGACCCGGAATGTCGTTCCTTCACCGGGCCGGCTCCGGTAAGAAACCTTACCATTGTGGGCCGTGACAATTTGGCGAACGATGACGAGGCCGATTCCAGTTCCGTGTTTTTTCGTGGTTACGAAAGGTTCGAACGCGTCGACATCGAGCGCAATACCTGTCCCGTTGTCTGTAATCTCGAGCAAGATACGGTCCTCTGTAGCAGATAACTCGACGGTAATCTTGCCACCGTTTGGCATAGCCTCCGCGGCATTCTTGATAATATTAAGCAATGCCTGCTTGATCTTATCTCCATCGAGCGCGAGGAGGGGCAAATCCCCGGGAATTACGCGCTCGATCTGAATACCCTGCTCTGCTAAGTGCGGTCCTTCCATCGCGCAGACGTCTTCGACCACCCCCGCAAGCTGGGTAGGACGAAACTCATATTTTTCCCGCCGAGAGATCGTACGAAACTCCCCAGCGAGGT
Organism: Binatia bacterium; assembly: GCA_035762645.1. Lineage (GTDB taxonomy): Bacteria > Desulfobacterota > Binatia > UBA9968 > UBA9968 > DASTOD01. Next base: position 3,823 of record DASTOD010000163.1, read on the forward strand.
GACTGAGCCGGGAAATTTCATCCTTTAGCCTCCTGACGATAGCGCCAACTTGGCCATCGACGGCAAGACGCTGCTCCAGAAGTTGGATGGTCAAGGACATGCCGTTTAGCGGGTTCGCAAGCTCATGCCCTATTTTCGCTGCCGTGGTTCCTACGGCGGCCAGCCGCTCGCTTTCAATAACTTGCGCTTGCAATCGGGTCTTTTCAGAAATATCGCGGATGAACGCCCCGTAGTGAACAGTATCGTCGGAGTCGATCTCGGTTACCGACAATTCAATTGGAAAGAGCTCGCCGTTTTTTCGCTTCGCCGTCACTGTTCGTATGCGGCCGATGGCGCGCGCTTCCCCGGTCTTTTCGTATCGGGCGATATATTCGTCGTGCTCGGTTCGGTAAGGCTCGTCCATCAGCATGTTAACCTTCTGCCCCTTAACCTCGGCGCGGGTGTATCCGAAAATTCGCTCGGCTGCGGGATTGAACAATACGATCCGTCCTGTACGGTCGATCGAAACTACGGCGTCCTGGGTCGTTTCAATCAGACGATAAAGCCACTCTTCGGCCTTGACTCGTTCTGCCGTCCCGATGTCCTGCGTAACAGCCAACAAGACACTTAGCTCCTCTTCGCGACGTTTGCGCATCGCGAGTTCGCCCTGCAGTGACTCGTTGGCCTTTTCCAAGGCGGCGATTTGCTCGCTAAGCCGCCTCTCGAGCCGTTTGTACGCGTCACGCAGCTCTTGAAGCTCTTGAAAGTCTCTGCTGCCGCTATCTTGCTTCACGATCATCCCCGGCTCGATCAGCAATCTCCATCCTCTATTCTCGATCTTATCGCCTCGAGCCTGACTCAGATTCTACCCTGCGACCGCAGTTCATTTAAGCGCCAGGCAATGACGCGCTCAATTCCGTCCTCGGGCAGCGCGGCCGGCATAGGACTAGGCTCGGCACCGAGTTGCACGAGCTTATGGCGCATGGTCTTCAGACTGGCATAAAGCCGTCTGTGTTCCTCGATGTAGCTCGAGCATTGTTCGATTTTTTCGTCGATACCGCTTAGGCAATCCTGCAGGCCCTTTGTTTCTTGTTCGAAAATCACCGCCAACTGCTGGCGAATCTCATACGTCTGGTCCTGCAGCGTCTGGGTCACGTGCGCCAGGTTAATTTTCATTTGTAGGATAATATCCATCAACCGTTCTACGGATTCCCCATCCATAAGCTATTCTCCTGTTGCCGTTGCAATAACTTGCCCGATGAGGTGCGGACTGAGGGCGAAATAATTTCAGATCTGCCAAGCCAGTTCCTAAAAGTGAGAAGCGATTTCTTTCTATGCCAGCCGGGGCAGGCCTGTCAAGCTAAGCAGCTGAGATTGCACGATTAATTGCCAGCAAAGAACACGGCGACTTGACGCGCGTGGTACAACCCTCGCTGTTGTAAATTTTTGGGAGCCGGCTTGCGAGTGAAGCTCAACCGGAGGTTTTTATGGCTAGTGAAACTGAACTCTTTTATCTAGTGCTTTTCATCGTTCTCGCGTTAATTGTCCATCCCCTTCTTACCGCGACCGATTCGCGGCGAGACGGGAAACATCGCCGGTAAAAATCACGGTCGTTCGGCGCTTCCCTGAGGTTGAGCGTGAGCCGCGACAAAATCACGGCACGAATCATAGTCCGGCAACGGACAAAACCGTCTAAGAATCTCGTCCCGGCAACTGTATCGATAAGGAAACCGATGTTGGTAGGCCGAGCGTACCACGCTGTGAAGCTCGTCAGACGGCAGATCAATGCGATTGCTCTCGTTCCACTCAAATATTTTTTCGTTGGCTTCGTCCTCGTTCAGCCCCAAAAGGCGGAGCTCGGAAGCCAGCCGGATAGCGCAGTTGTTCCGGTAGCCCAGCTCGACATGGCTTTCCCAGATTTTCTGGATGCCAGCGCAGGGGAATTCGATCCGTCTTAGATCGGACGGACGGTGAAACCGATAGCGGAACGGTTTTCGGGTCATTTTCTTCAGTTGGCGGCGAATGCGCCCGAACAATTGAGCCGCGTGTGGATTTTCTGTCACATCAACGCGCGGAAGAAAGCCCGTTTCATCAGTCATCGTCAAGGGCCGGACCGCGCGTGCGCGCTCGCGAATTTCCTCAGGGCCCAGAGAATCCAGTTCATCCGGGCTAAGCAGCACTTTGTACAGTTTCGATTTCTCGTGCTGCGTATTCGGCAAGCGAAGTAACCGAACTCGATCCTTAATTGCCAAGTCCACGGTTTCGCGGAGCTCTTCCGGAAGCTCGTGAGCAAGATGGCGGCGCAGGGAATCGAACATCAGCGGCAGACTTTTTGACGGCGCAATCTTGCCAAAGAGGTGGCTGTCCAGCAGGAGGTGAAAGCCTTTGGAGCCGCTGAAATAGATCTGAAGGGCGGTGGGGTCAATGCGCCAACGTTCCATCAAGAGAGCGGTAAGATATCTCGCGGCGTCAAGCGCGGGGGTAAGCTCCGGATGGTCCAAGTCAATGGGGAAATAGGGCGCCCATACTTTCCCTTTGTAGCCGGCAATCGTCGGCGCGGACACTTCAGCCTGGGCGCTTAGATACGTGAGTATTTCATCAGAATAAAAGAAATAAGTTGCGTAGCAGCCGTAGTTTTTGAAAGATTCGACCAGCGCCGGCACCTCTGTTATCGAGACTATATGGTTACGAAAGCCTTTCTGATAATGCGCGGCGAAGTCGACGAGATTAAACTTTCGCATACATCAATTATATCGCTTACCCACACAGGGCTGAAAGGCTCTCAGCGGTTGATCGTTAGGCGTCGGCGTGAAGGGCGGGAGCTGTCGTTAAGCTTCGTAGCTGCGAGTGCTTTCTTCACGCGGAAGCCCGGGACTTGTTCGATTTCCCAATGGCGCAAATAATCAACTGTCTCTTTTCCATTCTTGAAAAGGATCTCACCTCGGACAGGGATTTTCCCGGCGTCTCGAGCTCTCCATGGGTGGCATAGGTCCTGCACTGATTCATGGTACGAGCCAAAGCGTGTTACGCCACTGTCTTGCTGCGTTTGATGCAACGGGCCGTCGCCGTGGAAAAAACAGCAGTAAAGCAAATCCGCGCAGCCCTTGAAAGGGACACGCGCATCAACCTGCACCGGTTCCCGATTAACATCGCCATGCAGAACGGCGATCTGGTCCTGGAGGGTGAGGTGGAGGATATTGCGGCCAAAAAGCTGACCTTGACGGTAGCGGCAGCGACTCATGGGATCGAACGAGTCGTCGATCGGCTGAAAGTAGCTCCGGCTCAGAAGATGGGAGACGCCGAGATCCGCGATCGCGTCCGCAGGGCATTACTCGAGGAGCCGGCGTTTGAGCGATGTTTGATCCATGGTTACGTTGATGGTCGTATTGAGACCGTCCGCGATGCCACGCCGGAGCCTTTCGGTTCTATTGTCGTGCAGGTTAACGACGGCGTGGTTACTCTTAACGGGGAAGTATCCAGTTTAAGTCATAAACGGCTCGCCGGGGTTCTCGCCTGGTGGGTGCCCGGATCGCGCGACGTAATTAACGGGTTGGAGGAAGTGCCGGCAGAACAGGACACCGACGATGACCTGACAGATGCGGTGCAGCTGGTACTGGAGAAAGATCCCTTTATCACTGCCAGCAGGATCCGCGTCAGCTCGAAGGATTTCATCGTTACGCTTGAGGGATTACTTCCCAACGCGTCCATGAAGAAGATGGCTGAACGGGACGCATGGTACATCCTCGGCGTCAGAGAGGTCATCAACAGGATCCAAATCGAGTGGTAGCAACAGGGGGCATTATGCCCAACTATGAATTCTTGTGTCAGAAATGTGAGAAGCCTTTCGAACTGATTTTCTCACTGGAGGAATACGAACG
>DASTOD010000164.1:0-5644 GCA_035762645.1 Binatia bacterium
CGCGGGCTTTCAGGCGCCGGTTTGGGCCCCGAAGGATCTGGGACTGATGGCCAAATATGGCTTCAACGGCGACGTCATCTTGGTGCCCGGCTCCGTCCGGCAGATTCAGGCCCTCCAGGGCGGCAGCATACAGTTTGCCCAAGTCGATGCCGCCACGGCGATCAACGCCATCAATCAAGGCGCAGATCTCGTGATGTTATCCGGTTCTCTCAATTCTTTTCCGTACAGTTTTATGGCGCAAAAGGAGATCCGCAAACCCGAAGATCTGGTTGGAAAAAAGATCGGCATTCTAGCCGTTGGTGGGGCGACCGAGACCGCAACGATTCTCGCGCTCAAGGCCTGGAACGTGCCGCGCCAATCGGTCACGATTTTTCCCGCCGGAGACCCGGTGGCCCGCATCGCGGCGCTCTCCACCAAGGCAATCGACGCTACCGTGCTGTCTTACCCTGACATCAATGAGGCGATCCGTGTCGGCATGCACGCGCTCGCGGACATGAGCGAGATGAAGGAAGCGTCGTTTCCCATGAACGTCATGGCCGCGCGCCGCTCGTTCGTGGAAAAGAACCGCGACACGGTCAAGCGGCTCCTGCAGGCCTACGCGGAGGGGACCTACCAGTTCATACACAATAAAGAGCGGGGACTGGCGGTGCTGTCGAACCGGCTCAGGCAAAAAAACCCCAAAGCCGTTGAAGAGACCTACCAGTATTTCGCCAAAAAATTTTCGTTTCCGACGCGGGTCTCCCAAGCCGGGCTGCGCAACACACTGGAGCTGCTCTCCCAGCGAACTCCGGGAGCCAAGATCGACATGAACGTGAATAGGTACCTCGACGAAAGCATACTCGACGAGCTGGAGCGCGAAGGTTTCTTTAAACGACTGGCGGGCAAAAATTGACGACTCGGGCTGGAGCATCCCCTTAGCCTAAACCGCAAGGGGGAAACTCGTTTTGGATCAGGAGGTACAAAGACAATGACAGGATTGGTCATCGACGCAGACGGACACGTGATGGAACAACACAAAGACATCTTTGATCATATCAAAGGACCTTTCGGCGAGATGCACTGGCATTCAACATGGCCCATGTTTGACGCCGATGGATGGCAGCGGGGCCTCTCACGCAAAGGCAAGCGCGAAGACCCAGACGCCGAAGCTTGGATTCGATTTCAAGATGAGAACGGCATCGACTGCGCGGTCGTTTACCCAACTTCCGCGCTCGCCATAGGAATGATCCAGCTTCCCGCGTGGGCGTCCGCGCTGGCGCAAGGCTACAACGATTGGCTCCATCACCGTTTCCTCAGCCAAACGCCACGGATCAAAGGCGTTGCCCTGCTGGCTCCGCAGGATCCCAAGGCCGCTGCGGGCGAGCTGCGCCGCTGCGTGAAGGAACTAGGCTTTTGCGGCGGGCTGCTGCCGGCCGTGACGAACAACCGACTGCCGCTGTACGGGTCTGCCATGTTCCACGCGATTTATGATGAGGCTCAACGATTGGATGTGCCGCTTGCCATTCATGGCGGGGTGAGCCAAAACCTGGGCCTCGACCGCGTCTGCAGCTTCCTCGAGGCGCATATGCTGGAACACCCGGTAGGATTGTTTCTGCAGATCACCAACATGATGTTTCAAGGCGTTTTTCAGGAATTTCCCAAGCTGCGGGTCGCCTACCTCGAAGCCGGAGCCGGATGGATCCCCTTCATGATGGACCGCATGGAAGAGGATTACGAAAAATTCGCCGGCCGTCTGGCGCCGCATCTGAAAAATCCGCCGAGCCACTTCTTCAAGTCCGGCAACATCTTCGTCACTATGGAAGTCGAAGAGCGTACCGCTCCTTACGTAATAGAACTGTTCCGCCCCGACGCGATCATGTGGGCCTCCGACTTTCCCCATGAGCGCGAGCGCGACCAGTTCGGCGGCGACCTGCCACATCTGATGGCGAGGAAAGACTTATCCGATGAGATCAAACACAAAATCGTCTGCGACAATCCAGTGCGGTTCTATCGATTCAGCGAGGGGGACATTGCGGCGGTCGAGCGCGCGCAAAATGACTAGCGGGCTGCGCCAGCGCCCTCGTCCCCCTGGACTGGAGCTCGAGCACCCTGAGTTTATCGAAGTAAGTTGCTGGGTCTGACCTGCGGTTTGTGCTATTGCATTCGTCGTCTGTCGGATTTCGCCGCGACGTTTTTCAATTTCTGCTCGATAGAATCCAATTCGTTCGAGGCCACTTTGAGATGGTCTCTGTAGGCTTCAAATTTTCCTTCGGCCAAAGAGATCGTAGCGGCGTTGTGATAGACATAAAAGACGTCGTAATGCTCTTTTAATTTTTGTACGTCTTCTTCATTGATGTCGACCACGAGAGGTAGCTGCTGCATGACCATCGTCAGCTTCCTGCCTCGTTCTTCTACTTTGACGATCGGGCTAAGGTTCTGGACAATCTCCTCTCTCGAAACGGGCTCCCGCGACGCAGATTGAGTTTGGGCACAACCAAAAATGAGCATAGAAAACAGAATTCCGGGCAGCCAGCTATTCTTCTGTAGCATCTGCATTTGTTTTTCTCCTCTCGCTGGTTGAATCGCGAGATCAGTAGTCGCAATCAACGTGCCAACCGTTCGCATTCGCTGTTTCGAGTCTCGGGTTCCGAGTCTCGGGTTGAACGCGGAAGACGAAACTGTAAACTCGAAACTGCCGTTGCTGACAGATATTTACTATGTCTCATTCGAGTGAAAACGACGCGAAACATTTCCCAATTCCGGGGCAGCATGCAGTCAAACGCTCGCCAGGCGAAGCTTTGTGCTGGCATCGACCTTGCAATTTTCCACACGCCTTGCGGCACGAAGCATTCCTACGAGCTGTCCTTCGCCAGTCGGCGCCGCAGCCACACGATGCCCCACACGCTGAGCACCACGAACATGGCCAAGACAAGAAAACTTCCCAACCCGGGATTTCGAATGGCGCTCGCGACTTGGTAGGCAAATAAATTGATCGCAAGAATTCCAGGCGCTAATCCAAGAACCGATCCGATAATGTAATCCCGAATCGGCACCTGAAACGCCCCCGAGACAATGTTGACTATGGTGAAGGGCGCGACGGGAAGCAGTCGCAGGGTTGCAACCGCGAGGATGCCGGTTTGCCCGATCTTACGCTCGACCCGCTCCCATTTCGGTCCCGTGATCTGTCGGATAAAATCCCGCCCCAGAAAATAACCAACAGCATACGTTATGCCGGCGCCCAGAAAGCAGCCCGCGAAGGAATACAGCGACCCCTGCAGCGGCCCAAAGACGAGCGCCGTGGCGATGATCAGAACCGTGATGGGAACGAGCAGGAGACTACCGATCACATATGCCACAAGAATGATCGGTCCACGCGCCGGATTGTCGCGTAAGGAAAAAGCCCACGCCGTAACTCTACGGATATCAATCTGCTCGGCAAGAGGAGTCCATCGCCACGCGGCCGAAAGCCCAAACAGCAGCACTACAACCGCAATCGCAAGCCAAAGGCGCCGCCGCCGTTTGCTAATCGCCGGTCGCTTTGCCCCGACCGCTTCCCTCGAACTCATCTTTATTATAATACAAGATGTTATTGCCGCAGCAATTATGCTACGAAAAAATTCTCTTCGGACCCATACCCTCTCGGTTTCCGGTTTCAGGCTCCGCCGAAGGACGGATGCGCCGAAGGACGCATTCGTCCGAAGCCTTGTGGCGAATCCGTCCGAGCCCTGTGGGCGGATTCTGGTTGGGGGAATTCGAAAGTTGAAACTAAAACTGTGACTTCTTAAATGGGGGCGGGTTGAGGCCAAATCAAACTCTGTGTAATAGTCCATAGGGGTTCTCCGAAACAGGAAAAATCAGTCTGAGAGCGGCTCGCAAAAAATCGAGCCGCAGATTCACAAACGGAGGAGCTGAGCATGAGTGCTGAGGCCGGTTATGCGGCTGTTCCGATAAGCGTCATCGTTAACGGTGTCAAGCATGAAGCGGTGGTCGAGCCGCGCACGCTGCTGGTTTATTTTTTGCGCGAAAACCTGGGACTGACCGGCACGCACGTCGGCTGCGATACCAGCCAGTGCGGTGCCTGCACGATTCATTTAAATGGCCGAGCCGTGAAGTCCTGCACTCTTTTGGCGGTGCAGGCGAACGGCGCGGAGGTCACCACGATCGAAGGGCTCGCGCGTGGCGGCGCGCTGCATCCGGTCCAGGAGGGCTTTCGTGAGAAACACGGATTGCAGTGCGGCTACTGCACGCCAGGGATGATCATGACTGCCGCGTATCTTCTGCAGAGTAATCCGGATCCTACGGAGGACCAGATCAAACACGGACTGGAAGGTAACCTGTGCCGCTGCACAGGGTATGTCAATATTGTCGAGTCCATAAAATGGGCAGCAGAGCGGATGAGAGGGCAGCATGTTTCCGGCTAATTTCGGATATTTTTCGGCTCGCTCAGTCGAAGAGGCGGCTGATCTTTTGAACAAGCACGGCGAAGACGCCAAGTTGCTGGCCGGTGGCCACAGCCTCATCCCGGCAATGAAACTGCGACTGGCGGCGCCGCGCTATTTGATCGATCTTGACCAGGTCCCGGGGCTGCGTGGTATCCGGCTCGAAGGCAGCGTTTTGGTAATCGGCGCCCTCACGGTTCACGCCGACGTCGCCTCCTCGGATCTCGTGCGCCGGCGCTTGCCCGGCTTGGCCGAGGCGGCATCCGTCATCGGCGACGTGCAAGTGCGCAACCGCGGCACGATTGGCGGCAGCGTTGCCCATGCCGATCCGGCGGCCGACTTTCCGGTCATTCTCACAGCGTTGAACGCGTCTCTGGTTTCGGTATCACCCTCGGGCAAGCGAACGATTCCGGTGGCAGAGTTCTTCGTAGATTTTTACACCACAGCCTTGGCGCCCAACGAAGTATTGACCGAGGTGCGAGTGCCGCTGCCGCCATCGGGCGTGGGCACGGCGTATGCGAAGCTGGCTCATCCGGCGTCAGGCTACGTCGTTGTGAGCGCGGGCGCGTGGATGGAGCGCGGACCGTCGGGACAGTGCGCATCGGCCCGCGTCGCAATCGGCGGTTTGGGTGGCGTTCCACTACGCGCGGCCCAAACCGAAGCGGCTCTGCAGGGTCAACCGCTCACGGCCCAAGTAATCACGGCAGCGGCAGCGAAGGCGGCCGAAGGCGCCGATCCGGACGGTGACTCATACGCGAGCGCGGACTATAAGCGCCACATGGCGGCGGTTTACGCGCGGCGGGCGATCGAAAGTGCGGCGCAACGGGCAGCGGGCTAGCCAACGATTGTTGAATTCTCTGGACTCCCTATTACCCTCCTCGCCCTCCTTTTTGGAGGGAGAGGATAAAGGTGAGGGTGGTTCCAGGGTTTCGCCCTCACCCTTTCCCTCTCCCGCGAACGGGAGAGGGAAAATTCTTTCGAACCCGAGACGCGAGACCCGAAACGCGAAACTCCATTTCTGACGAGGTTTCGACATGACAACAGAACACAATGCGACCGGACTGATAGGCGCATCCATTCGACGGGTCGAAGACCCGGTCCTGGTTACCGGCAAAGGTTTCTATACCGACGACGTTCAGCTTCCGGGTATGCTTCACCTGGCGTTCCTGCGCAGCCCGTACCCGCACGCAAAAATAACTTCGATGAATACAAGCGCGGCCCAGTCG
>DASTOD010000165.1:0-8405 GCA_035762645.1 Binatia bacterium
GCACCACGCTGCCGTCGGAGAGCACGTGAACCGTCGCGGTCGAGGCGAGCGGCGCGCCCGGATCGGTGGTGCCAAAACCCACGCCTCTGCCCCGTCCTGTTTTCGTCACCGGACCATCCCAGCCGAGCTTTTCCGTGACCCGGCTAAGCCCTTTGAACAGATCCGCATCGAGCGGTTTGCCTCGAGGTTTGATCTCTTCGCCGCGCTTAACGAGGTTTTTGATTCTCAGCTCGACCGGATCAAGACCGAGCTTCTGCGCGATCATGTCCATTTGCGATTCCGTCGCCCAGGCGGTCTGCGGCCCGCCGATGGAACGGAAAGAAGCGGCGGACACGGTGTTGGTGTAAACACAGTATGAGTTCACTTTGATATTGGGCACCCGATACGGACCAAGAATGCGCGTCAGCGTCCGCCCGGTGACGATGGGACCGGTTTCTGCATAGGCGCCGGTGTTGAGGTAGACCTCCGCTTGTTTAGCGACGAGTGTTCCGTCTTTTTTAACACCGGTTTTGACTCTGCAGAGCGCGGAGTGGCGACGCACCGTTGCCATCGCTTCAGAGACATTCTGGACGACTCGCACCGGTTTCCGCGCTTTGCGCGCAAGCGCAACCACCAACGGCTCGATCTTAGCGCCGGACTTACTGCCATAGGCGCCGCCGACAAAATTGACGTGAACACGGACCTTCGAGAGCGGGTAATGAAAGATCTCCGCCAGTTCCTGACGGACACCGAAGGGATGGCCCGTCGATGTCCACACGCTAATGCCTTCCTCATCTACTTTTGCGACGGCGGTGTGCGGCTCCATCGAGTAATGATAGACCATGGGAAACTCGAACGTGTCCTCGAAGATCTCATCCGCTTGGGCGAAACCGTTCTCCACATCGCCTTTGACGAGATCACATTCGAAGCAAATGTTGCGTTTGGCGAAAGAATGAATTTGCGGGGCGCCCGTTGCGATCGCTTCTTGAATCTCGGTTACCGCAGGCAACTCTTCATAGTCGACGACGATCTTGGTCAGCGCTTCTTCCGCCGCCGCCCGATCGACAGCCGCCACCGCGGCCACCGGCTGCCCTGCGTATAAGGTCCGCTCGTGTGCGATAACCGGCTGGTCTCTGTATTTGCTGCGGCCTATATAGAGATCGGTATCGGTGAAATCCTGGCTCGTCACAACGGCCGCAACGCCGGCAACTGTTTCAGCCTCTTGCGTGCGGATCGACAGAATGCGCGCGTGGGCGTAGGGACTGCGGAGAAATTTCCCTTCAATCATTTCGGGAACGATCAGGTCACCGGTGTATTTTGCCCTGCCAGTGACTTTCTCGACTCCATCGACGCGAGGGACCGAGGTACCGATGATCGAGAAATTTTGCGATTCCGTAATCATACAACCGGTGTTCTCGCCCTTCTCCCCCAAAGGCCTCTTTCACCCTCACCCTTCCCTCTCCCTCGCAGGGAGAGGGTTAGGGAGAAAATATTGAAGGGAAAATAAACGCCGGAACCACCTCTGCGTATAACGGCCCGCTCGGTCCTGTCAAGGCTCATCACGAGATTGGGCAACTCTCAATTCACGTGACTATAAATCCCCTCGCCCGCTTGCGGGAGAGGGCTAGGGTGAGGGCGAATCGCTCTTGCACTGCGCCGCTTGAGTCACCGCTAGATCGGTGGCATCATCGCTGCAAAACCCGCTTGCCTACGATTGTGTCACGCCGTTCCATTGTCACCTGCCTTATCTCAGCTCTGCTGTTTGCTCCTTCGGTCTCCTGCACGACGCACAGAGCCGGCGCTGCCGATTCGCGCCTCGTCGAGTTGATACCGTTCGAACTCGATCGCAAGAATCCGGAGCGAAAAGAGTTTGGCGCTCTCACTTTATTGAGCGCTTTTGAGCTGCGCTCCCGAGATAAACGCTTTGGCGGGATATCGGGTTTAGCGATCGACCCCGGCGGCAACTTGTACGCGGTCTCCGATGCAGGTTACTGGGTTTCCGCGAAGATGATATCGGCTCCAGACGGCCGGCTATTGGACTTAATCGATTGGCGGATCACGCCGCTTCTCACGCCTGAAAGAAAACCGGTCGGTGGAGTTTTGCGTGATGCGGAAGCGCTCAGCCGCGCGCCGGACGGCGGGTTTGTCGTGGCCTTCGAGCAGGCGCATCGGATTTGGCGTTATCCACCGCCCCCTTTGACTTTTCAGTCGCCGCCCGTAGCGCTACCGGCTCCCCGCGAGATCGCCCGGGCTCCCGGCAACGGTGGCATTGAAGGAATCACCTTTCTCCCGGATGGACAGTTGCTTGCGCTGACGGAGGAGTTTCAAAACGCCGATGGAAGTTTCCGGGGCTGGTTGATCGACAACAATCGCTTCGCCGAATTGTCTTATCTGCCGTCGGACGGTTTTCGCGTGACCGATTGCGCCGGGTTGAAAAATGGCGATGTGATCGTCGTCGAACGCCGCTATGTGCCGTTCGGAACGCTCTCGGCCCGACTGAAACTGATAAGAGGCAACACGATCCAGCCCGCGGCCAAGCTCGCCGGCGAGGAGTTGATGCGGCTCGAACCGCCGCTTCACGTTGACAACTTCGAGGCGGTAGCCATTCACGAAGATCCGCTCCAAGGAACGACGATCTACATCGTCTCCGATGACAATTACAACCTGTTTCAGCGCACCCTGTTGTTACAGTTTCGCCTGGCTGGCGTTGACACGAGAGCAACCGATTAATACAAACGCACTTAGCTATGTTACTTTTGGTACTTGACTCCGATGACTCTTTCACCCTCACCCTTCCCGCTCCCTCGCAGGGAGAGGGTTAGAGTGAGGGTACGGAGAGATTCATGACAGACGAAAACGCAAGCCACATCTTCTCCGTCGATTATCTGAAAGGCTTTTCCGCCGCCGTTTTCATGCATTTCGGCATCGCCGCAGCCGATGCCGCGCAGGCTGCGGACGTACTGGCCAGGAGCGATCTAAGGGGGATCGATTCGCACGGCGTGGCGCGGCTGCATACCTATTTTGACATGCTGGCGCTCGGAAGAATCAACCCTAACCCGAACATAAAGATCATTCGTGAAAAGCTCACTGTAGCCACAGTGGACGGCGACAACGGTCTGGGCCTCGTCGTGGGCCCGAAGGCGAACGACATCGCCATGGATAAAGCAGAGAGGCATGGCTCGGGCTGGGTGAGTGTATGTAACAGCAACCATTTTGGCATCGCCGGCTACTATCCTCTGAAGGCGCTAGAAAGAGACCTCATCGGTTGGGCCATGACCAACAGCACGAAACTTGTCGCCCCATTGTGGGGAGCGGAACGAATGCTCGGGACGAATCCAGTCGCGGTCGCCTTTCCGGGCTATCAAGAGCCGCCCATCGTCATCGACATGGCCACGAGCGCCGTCGCCTACGGCAAGATTGAAATGGCGCTGCGAAAGAACGCCGCCATACCTAAAGGCTGGATTATCGACAAAGAAGGCCGCGACACCACGGATCCCCAGGACATGATCAATGGCGGCGCGCAACTGCCGCTCGGCTCGGAGAGAGAGATGGGCGGGCACAAAGGATACGCGCTCGCATCCATGGTCGACATTTTGTGCGGCATTCTGAGCGGCGCGAACTGGGGCCCTTTTGCGCCGCCGTTTGCGCTGCGGCAAGAGATCCCGAACCGCAGCGTCGGCAAAGGCATAGGCCACTTCTTCGGCGCCATGCAAATCGACGGATTTATCGACAAAGAGGAGTTCAAGAAACAAATCGATGAATGGATTCGCGCGTTCCGAAACACCAAACCTGCTCCAGGCACGAACGGCCCAGTCATTCCGGGCGATCCCGAGCGGGAAGCGGAAGCGATTCGCAGCAAACAAGGCATTCCATTGATAAAACCCGTGGTGGATGATTTGCTCGATATCTCAAAAAAGACCGGAATACCGTTTCAGGTGAGCTGAATTTCGGACCAAGAGAAAAACTGTGAGTCGTGCAAAGGCGCAAAGCATGTCCCGAGCCAAGTCGAGGGGCGCGCCAAGGAATGATAAGAAGATAAAACTCGAAGCTCGAAATCCGAAATTCGAAACAAATCCAATTGACTAGAAAGCACAAAATACCAAAGAAGCTCGTTGGATTTCGGATTTGAGGCTTTTGGTTTGTTTCGGATTTCGAGCTTCGGATTTCGGATTTGAATCGAGATTGCTTGGCGCGATAAACTTGTCGAGGAGATTTCGTATGAAACCAGTGGTGATGGCTTTCTCATTTTTGTTTCTTTGTTTCTCAAATCTTGATGCTCAGGCTCCCTTCTACGAAGGCAAAACCATCAGGGTCGTCGTGGGATTTCCCGCGGGAGACGCCTACGATCTCTATGCGCGCATATTGGCCGCGCACATGGGGAAATACATTCCAGGCAATCCCAACATCATCGTCCAAAACATGCCGGGGGCGGCCACAATGATCACAGCCAACCATGTTTACAACATAGGCAAGCCCGACGGCTTGACCTTCGGATCCGTTTTGCCTTCCCTTTATTTCGACCAACTGCTGCGGCGCAAAGAAGTCCAGTTTGATTGGACCAAGTTTAACTGGCTGGGGAGCTTCGAGAGGTCGAATAATTTGCTCTACATGCGGTCGGACACGGCTTTTAAAACCATCCACGACGTCGCCAAGACCTCCGATCCGCCCAAGTGCGGCTCGACGGGAACCGGCTCACCGTCGTACTACCTCCTCAGGCTCTTGAACGAAGCTATCGGAACCAAATTCAACATCGTCACCGGCTATCAAGGAGGACAGGAAATTGATCTTGCCGTAGAAAAGGGCGAGATCCAGTGCCGCGCATTTACCATTACGACTTTCTTTGCTCGCGAGCCCTTTCACACCTGGCGCAAGAAAAACTTCGTTCGAATCCTGACCCAGACCGGCAAGCAGCGCGATGCCAGATTGGGTGACGTTCCGACCGTCCACGAGCTGATGGACACATATAAAACGCCGGAATCGACGCGCCGTTTGGCTAGCCTGATGTTGGCTTCAGGGGATTTTGGCCGGCCGATCATTGCAACGCCCGGCATACCGGCGGATCGAGTGAAGATGCTCCGCGAAGCTTTTGCCAAAACCGTCAGAGATCCCGAATTTCTGGCAGAGGCCAAAAAGAAAAGGCTGGAGGTGGACCCGATGGCGGGCGAAGACATCGAAGCTTTGGCCAAGGAGGTTATTGCGGCTGACAAAAATGTGGTCGACCGGATGGAAAAGCTTCTGGGGAAGTGAGCGTCTGTAGGGGCAGGTTTCAAACCTGGCCCTACACCGTTCGATTAGCGTATTGCGGCTTTATGTTAAGCTCGGTGGTCCAAGCGGAAAAAATTGATGGCATTGCCGGCGACGAGCTTGCGTCGCTCTCCTTCCGGTACACCGGCCATTTGTGACTCCAAAAACGCTAACGAATTGGGCCAGCGAGTAACCACGTGGGGAAAGTCCGTCGACCACATCATCCGTTCGATGCCGACCTCGTGCCTCAGCCGAACACCGACATGATCTTCGAAGAATCCCCAGTAGGCATGCTCCTTGAGGTACTCGCTAGGCAGCCGCTTCAATCGTGGTAGGCCAAGATGCCGCTCCGCCCAGAAGCGATTAACCAAATACTCGTGGTCTATCTGTTCGTAAAAGTAAGGTAACCACCCGACGTTATTTTCTGCCCAGTAGATCCGAAGTTTTGGAAAACGATCGAAGATACCGGATACCACGAGCTGGCTCGCTTCGACAGCTCCCGAATGAAACGGCCCCTGCCGGGCAAATCGCTGAACAAAATCCGTCGGTGGACGTTTCTCACCCTGCGGCTCGCGCGGGTATTGATACAATCGCGTCTCCCGAGATCCCACTCTTGTCGGAAATGATGTGTGGATGGCAACCGGCATTTCCAGGTCCAGGGCAGCGGCCCAAAGACGATCATCTTCCGGCGTAGGGTAGCTCTTGCCGCTGGGAAAGGTACTTAGCCACACCCCTTTGAAGCCCATCCGTTTGCAACGTTCCATCTCCGCAACGTCTTCCTCCACCCCGATATCAGGGAGCACGGCCATTGTGATGAGGCGGTCGCGATCGACGGCGCAATACTCCTCTGCCATGTAGTCGTTGAATCCTTGAATGACGGCGATCATCGCCGCTTTGTCCCGGATGGCTGGATTTCGCACATGAAGATCGAACAAAACCTCTGCATCGATGCCGTCTTGATCCTGCTCCCTCAATCTTTGCTCGGCGGAGCCACAGCCCGGCGTGTTATCGTAGTCCAGGATGGTTGGATCGAAAGTTTCGGGCGGGCGACCGCCGTAGAGGCTGGTCCCGCCATAAACCAGCGGCCGTCCTTCTAACTGTATGCCGTCGTGGCCGTCGGCGAGCTTGATGCGCCGGGGCGCGCGGTCACGATACCGTCTGGCGACACGGTGCGTCCACTGCTCGGGCGGTGACTCGAAGTGGCTGTCGGCGGAAATGTAGCGATAATTCCTGGCCATGAGCGATTCTTACCGGCTTTGGCTTTGTTTCGGCTAACCGCAGAGACGCTGAGGGCGCAGAGAAAAATATAAACTGCTCCGCAGCAAGCTGCAGGCTATCCGAGAGCGCTCACTCAGTCGTCACCCCCGCGTGTCTCTAGCGGGGGTCCAGTCCGAACATCCCCTGGATTCCCGCTAAAAGCATGCGGGAATGACGCACTTCCGGTATGGGAGCACAGACTCCGCAGCTGTGGTGAATGCATCTCCAGTTCAAACCCGGAAGAGCCTCTTACTGAGAGTGGAGATGTTCCTACTTGGCATCGAAGTCGTAGACCAGCTGTGATTTGATGGCGCCGTTGATATTTTCGGCCATCGGGTTTCGGATCTCTTCGCCGATATGAGCGATGGTCCCCAGCGTGCGCCCGATGAGCGCAAAGGCTTTGGTTAGCTGCCACGGCAGTCCCATATCGAGCGCGATCGCGGCAATTGCTCCGGTAACGTTCACAGGCAAGCGCCTCCCATACCGCGCTTCCGCCGCTCTACAGATTTGCTGAATCAGATCGCAATACCGTCCATAGACCTGTGTCTCGCGCGCTATCTCGAACAGGCGCTCGGCCCTCGGGTCCCCTTGCGGGTGGGTTCGATGGCCGATACCCGGGAGTTTTTCTTTCTTGATCGAGTACTGTTCCACCACCGCTGAAGCCGCCGCCGCGAAGTCGCCCGATGGGCCACCAGGCGGAAGCGCGTTCACGAGCATTTTTGCTGACCACTCGGAAGACCCCAGGTGGACGCTTCCAGCCCCCAAGAGCGACGCCGCAACGGCTCCCTGCAACGCCTCCGGCGCCGTATGGTAAGTGAGCCGCGCCGAAACCACGCTGCTCACCATACCGTGCTCGACAAGAATCGTCAGCAGGGCATCGGTCATTCGCCTTTCGCCGTCGCTCGGAAAGCGGCCCACCAACATAAAGTAAGTCATGTCGCTAAAGGTAATTTTCCCGACGAGATCCTTGGTCAGATCGTAGCCTCGGATCAGGACACGATCCAACTCTGGTTTTCCCAATCCGGTAACGATTTTCTCATTGCTCATATTGTCTCCTCTGGTCGCGCCTGTACTACGATGTTTCAATTTTGCGTAGCTTTCGAAAATCTTCGCGCACGCATTCTAAGCTACGAACAATCAGCGGGACCACGAAGCGCACGAAGACCACGAAGGATTTTGGAAATCAATACTGTTGAATTTCTTAACTTCGTGCTCTTCGCGAGCTCCGTGGTGAATCCCTCCGGCTGGCCGCTCTGAGCTCAAGTCAGGTTGGCGATGATCTCCTCATCGGTCGCCGTCAGGTCCACCGGCTTGCCAAACGGTTGCGGCCAATCCACGCCCGTCGGCCAATACACTTCCACCTGATTCGCGTCGGGATCTTGAAAATAGATACCGATGGCATTGCCATGGCTGACGATGCGGATAATAGGGACGTTGTGCTCCAAAAAGAGCCGGTAAAATTCCTTTAGGTCGGAGAGACTGGCGCAACGGAAAGAAATTTGCTGAACGACCTTGCCGTCCTCGCGTCCGGGTATAAGCAGCAACTCGTGGTGCTCTTCCCGGCGGTCCTTGGCGGTCATGAATGTGCTGCCCGTCTTTGGATTCTCGTCGCTGATCTTTAGCCCCAGAATATCCCGATAAAAGGCTTTTGAGCGCTCGATGTCGCGCACGTAAAGACCGACGTGGCCCAGAGATGTTACCTTCGGCATATTCCCTCCTTAAGCTATGGTTCTGTCATTCTCTAGCGGCTGAAACTAAAGTCGGTTTACAACGTCGAGTGTCCGGATTTCGTCATTCCCGTGAAAACGGGAATCCAGAAGTTTTTGAATTCCTGGATTCCGGGTCGCGCTAGCTATCACCAGCTTGCCCGGAATGACGCATGAATTATGTGTGAACTTTGGTTCCAGCACACCAGTTATCTTTCC
>DASTOD010000166.1:0-9806 GCA_035762645.1 Binatia bacterium
AAATTTCCGGGGCTACGCATCGGCTTCATGGAAGCGGGCTCCGCATGGCTGTTGACCTGCATGGAGCGATTCACCGGGTCCTGGGAAAGCCACGTGCAGTACGATCCGCGCGATCGTTTTCTCAAGCTTCGCAAGGGGGAGAAGATTATTGACTATATCCTGCGCCACATCGACGAGGGTCGCATCTTCGTCGGCTGCGAAGGCGAAGAGCTTACGATCGGCGAAGCGGTGCGCATCGCGGGCAACAAACCGTTCGTGTTCTCCACCGACTATCCACACGAGGTCGACGCGGAAACCTGTAAGCACGAGCTCCAGAAGTTACGAGAAAACCAACAGCTGACCGACGAGGATAAGGAAGCGATTCTGTTTCGTAACGCGCAGCGGTTCTATCGGCTGGCGTAATGTCATGTTTCGGGTTTAGAGTTTCGGGTCTCGCGTTCCCCCTCTCACCGAGACACGAGACGCGAGACTCGAAACTAGCGAATCGACCGAGAGAGGAGACCAGACAATCCTACGGAGACTAAACCATGACACCGCCCAAGCATAAGATCATCGACGGCGACGGCCATGTAGTGGAGGATCATGCGGCGATTGCGGCGCGCATGCCGGAGCAATTTAGGGACCGGTTCGGATCGAGCCGAAGCCCCTACCCTCCCAACGATCACCTGCACGCGGCGAATGCTCACTTTCTTCCGCCCGGGGCCTTCGCCAGAGTGGGCCGCGCAGGCTGGATCGAATTTATGGAAGACGTCGGCCTCACCAGCGCCGTCCTTTATCCGACCAACGGGCTGTCATTCGGGCGGGTCGTGAGCCGGGACTGGGCCATCGAGTTAGCGCGCGCCTATAACGATTGGATGCATGACGAGTACCTCACCAAGAGCTCTCGCTTCCAAGCCTTGGGCCTGATTCCCTTGCAAGAGCCGGCGGAAGCGGTGCGCGAACTGCGCCGCATCGTCAAAGAGCTGGGCTTTTGCGGCGCGATGCTGCCGAGCACGGGCGCGCTCCAGCAGCAGAACCAACTGGGAGACGAGCGCTACTGGCCGATCTACGACGAAGCGAACCGTCTTCAGTGCTGCCTTGGCATCCACGGCGGGGTGCACGATCACATGGGGTTGGATGACATGAGTCCCTATGCGCCGGTAAACGCGCTGGGGCACCCGTTCGGCCAGATGGTCAACTTCGCGGGCATTTTGTTCAACGGGGTCTTTGACAAATATCCGAATGTCCGCTTCGGTTTTATGGAAGCCGGTTCGGGTTGGTTCGTTAATTGCCTCGAGCGCTTCGAGAGATCTTGGAATAGCCATGTGCAATACGATCCAAGGGGTCGTTTTCTAAAGCTGCGCGACAAAGAATCGATCACCGATTATATCCGCCGCCATGTAGATGAAGGACGTATTTTCGTCGGCGTCGAAGGCGACGAGCTCACGCTTCCCTTCGCCGTCAGCGTCGTCGGCAACAAACCGTTTATCTTTTCGTCCGACTTTCCGCATGAGGTCAATAACGACACGTGCAAGGCCGAGCTGGAAGAGCTCGCCGAAAATTCGAGGCTCACTGAGGACGATAAAGACGCGATTCGATACCGTAATGCCGAGCGGTTTTACGGGTTGGCGGGAGACACCTAATCTCCCCCCTCTGTTTTCTCCCCCCGCTCGCGGGGGGAGAGTAAGAAGGGGGCACACTGCCCGGATGTCGAGTGGCGTCATTCGGGGTGGAAGGCAGATCGCCTCACTTGACCGCACATACCATGATCTCAACCAGCGTGCCGGGCGTCAGGTCCACACCGACCGCGGCCCGCGCCGGCAGATTTTTTCTGTCTACCCAGGCCATCCAGGCATCGTTCATCTCCTCTTTGCGATCGATGTCGGCGAGGTAGACCGTCGCACTCAGGATCCGCGACTTGTCAGTGCCCGCCGCAGACAGAACAGCATCGATCTTTCGCAGCACCTGCTCGGTCTGCCCTTTCATGGGCAAAGACTTATCGTCGGCCACGAGACCTGAGAGAAAAACCAGGTTGCCATGCACCACCGCGCGACTGTTCCATTCCCCCGGGTTAATTCTTTCGATTTCCATGAATCTCAGCCTCCTTGTGAATACTGAACTTCCGCCTCTTCTATCTCCCCCGTCGCGGGGGAGCGACAGAGCGGGCCTGCTTCGACGATTGTGGCAAACGGTTTACAATAACTCCTTAGATCGGGGGCCGCTTTACGTGCCAGCCTGCCCGCTGTTGGTAGGTGTAGCCCGCGCGGACAATGGTCGGCTCGTCAAACGGTTTCCCGACCAGTTGAAGCGCGATGGGGAGATTGTTTTCCGAAAACCCACAGGGAACTGAGAGCGTCGGCAGGCCGGTCAAGTTAAACGGGCCGTGGTATTCCGCAACAACATGCTTGAACAAGGTGTCGATCGGCCCCATATCCGTGAATCGCGGCGCCGGACCGGCCTGACACGGCAGCGCGAGGCAATCGACCGTGCGAAAGACTTCGGCGAATTCCTCCCTCAGGCGGCTACGCACGCGCTGCGCCTGAATGTAGTCCGCCGATCCGGTGAGCAAGCCCAAGTAGATCCGCGCGCGCCGCTGCGCCGCTCCGTGCTTCAAAACCCACGCGGCACTGCTTTTATGCGCGGCCCAAAATTCGTTGTAATAAATCACCGCATTGGCAATGGTGCCGAGGCTTAATGTCGGTACTTTCACTTCCTCCACACGCGCGCCCAAAGACTTCAGCTCTGCAATCGCGTTTTCCACGAGCTTCAACACGATCGGGTCGGTGCGCGGCGCGCACTCTTCGATGTAGGCGCGCGGCACCCCTATGACGATCCCCCGGACATCCTCACGCAAGGCGCTCGCATAATCTGCCGCCGGCGCCGTGCTGGACGTGGGATCTTTGGGATCGTGTCCGGCAATGGCCTGCAGCATGTGCGCGGTGTCTTCGACGACCCGCGCCATGGGGCCGCAGTGGTCGAGCGACCAACTAAGCGGCGCCAGCCCGTAGCGGCTCACGCGGCCGTAAGTCGCTTTCAGGCCCGCGATGCCGCAGAAAGCGGAGGGATTACGAATCGATCCGGCCGTGTCTTCGCCGAGAGATCCCAGGCACAGCCCTGCGGATACGGCCGCCCCGGAACCCGTGCTCGAGCCGCCAGTAACGTGTTCCAGATTCCAGGGATTCCGCGGCGGCGGCGGTTCATCGGGCATACTGCTCATGGCGAGCTTGCCCATCATCACGGCTCCCGCGTCACGCAGTCTTCTTACCGCCGTCGCATCTCCAACTCCCTTCGTGAATTGCCGGATGCGTGCTGCCGCCCCCTCGACATCCAGCTGATCTTTGACGGCCACAGGAATGCCGTGCATCGGACCGCGCCAGTCGCCACGGATGACTTCCGCCTCGGCGACACGCGCTTCCGCAAGAGCGCTCTCGGCCATCAAATGAATGTACGCGTGCAGTTTTCCGTCGACCGCCTGGATGCGCTCGAGCACCGCCCGCGCCAGTTCTACAGGAGAAAGCGCGCGACTTTGAATCAGTTTCTGTGCCTCATGAATGGTGAGATAGTGAAGCGGCTTATCTAAGGCTGCCATGGCAGAAAGACCTCCATTCATTTCGCCGTCCGTTCGGGATGAAACACCGGCGCCAGCTCCTCTGCGCCGAGATTGACCGAATGCAGCGTTTTCAGGGTCGACATGTAGAGCTCGATAATTTTTTCGAATTGCTGCAAATCGCCTTCTTTCGGCTCCAGACCTTCGCGCGCGAGCAGCGCAGTCAAGCTTTGTTCGATCAGCTTATCCATCTTCTCCCTCCTTAGCGCGGTTGCGTCACGACATCGACGACCGCCGGTTTACCGACATCGACGATCTCAATGGCCTTGTCCAGCGTACGTCCCAGTTGATCTGGTTCAGTAATGGGGCCGAAACCTGTAACGCTCAATGCACGGGCAACAGCAGCGATGTCCGGCGCCGGGTCTTCGATGCGGATGCCGATGCCTTTGTTCTCGATCGGCCGATTGCGCCACTTCGCCATCCGCTCTTGATGTTCTTCGTCGTTATAGTAGGACCGGTTATTGAGCACCACAACGAGCAGGGGGATCTCGTATTTCGCGGCCGTCCAAAGCGCATTGGACGTCATCATAAAATCGCCGTCTCCGATAATGCTGACGCAAAGCCGGCCCGTTCCCTTGTGTCCAAGCGCGGCACCGATAGACGACGGCAAGCCATAACCGACTCCCCCGCCGCGCCCGCCGCCGATTCCATGCGCGGGTTCCGTACACTCGATCACTTCGCGCCAGCGCCGTCCATGAGACGAAACGAGCGCCCATGATCTTTTTTGCATACGCTGATTGATCTCACTGAAAAAGCGGGCCTGGGAAATGGGTCTTTCGTTCCAGGTTTTTTCGACCCAGGCCTGACTTTTTCTTCGAGTATCGGCGTAAATGGCTTCCACCTTGGCGCGACGATTTTTCGTTTTCTGATTTCCGACGCTCAGGCGCCCGCGAATGAGTTCAACCAACTGGGGGAGCGCAACCGAAGTATCCGCCGCGATGGGCACATGCACCGGCAAGAGCCACATGGAGTCATTCACCCAGCTCTGACGCTCGAGATCGAGCATCGTGATGTGAATGATCTTGGTCGAGGGACTCACCGCAGGAGCGAAATTGCCGCGCTCGCGAACCGATGGGCCGAGCGGCACGCCGAGGCTCGGGACATCGAGGGCCAAAACCACGTCGGCATCGCGCAGCGCCTCTTCGCGCGCATTGGTCAGGTTCAAGGGATGGGTGCTGGGGAACGCGTAGCGCCCATCCGAATCAATGACCGGCGCACCGAGCAATTCCGCGATATCGAGCAGCGCAGGCAAGGCCTTGGGGTTACGACCCAACTCGCCGGCTACGATCACCGGCCAATCGGCATCGGCGAGGAATTGTGCGGCGCGTTGCAACGCTTCGGGATTGGGCGCGGGAGCAGCCGGCGCACGGAACAACCGGGCATCGGGCACGATCATCGGGGCAGTGATTTTCGCTTCCTGTACATCGGTGTCCAGGCAGATGTAAACCGGCCCTTTCGGTTCGGTCATGGCGATACGATAGGCCTTCAGAAACGATTCCGGTATGGCATCGACGGAGTTTGGCTGGTCGTCGTACTTGACGAATTCGCGCACCATATTGCCCTGGATCAACGCCGTGTGGACCCAATCCGTGGACCGGCGGTTGGTCGTATTCAGCGGACCACCGCCACCTAGATTTAAACTCGGCGTGCGGTCACACCAGGCATTAAAAAGGTTCATGCTGGCATGCTGCAGGCCGACGATGTCGTGGAGCCCCGTTGCCATGATCTCGCCGGTCACCCGGGCATAGCCGTTGGCGATGGCGACAGCGATCTCCTCGTGGGTACAGAGGATCATTTGCGGACCTTTTTCGCCCTCGAAGTTGACGATGGAATCATGCAAGCCTCGATAGCTGGCTCCGGGATTCAAAGCGATGTATTTGATCCCCAACTCGCGGAGCATCTCGGCCATCAGATCCGAGCCATATTCCGCTCTACTCTTGCGACCTATCCCTGCGGCCCAGACCTCGGGATTGCTCGAGGTTTTCGATTGTTCAGCCATGCTTCCTCCAAAAACAAGTAGAGTTGATTTAATGCACCCCTATCCTAACCTTCCCCCGTCAGAGACTGGTGTCGCAATACCGTTCATGGTTCGAGAGCCTCACCACGAACGGTATTACCGGATAGCAAATTCAAGCACTTGCCCGTTCGCCCTGAGCTTGCCTGTCCTGAGCGCAGTCGAAGGGTCGAAGGGCTCCGAGCAGATTACAACACAGTCTCTCGAGGGGGAAGGAATTAAGAATAGGTCCCCGCGTAATCATCGCATCACCCTCGCAACCGCTCGATCGTCTCGACGTAATCGCGCACGCCTCTTTCCACATCATAGGCGGGCTCATATCCCAAACACCGCCTGGCCTCAGAGATGTCGAAAATGCAAAAACTCTGTTTGCTTCTGCCGAGCCGGCTCGGACCGGGACCCATCTCGATTCGGTGATTGGGAAAGATCTTGCTTAAAGCGTTTAGAAATTCTCGCGGGCTTGACGCCCTTCCACGGCCGATATTGAAAACCCATTGATCGGAAGGATTCACCCGCAGGGCGAAATAGATGGATCGGGCGACGTCACCGACGTACAAAGTATCATTCAACTGATCGCCGCCTTGGGGAATTACCCACGTCTCCCCGGCCATGGCTTTTTCGATCAGCTCGCCGTAAAAGGACAAGGCGCCGTGACGGGCGGCCTTTCCCGGCCCGTAGATCGATGAATAACGGAGAGCGATAAATTCGATTCCGTGCGCCTCGCGGTAATAGCTGCCCGTCACCTCACAACAGAGTTTGATCGTACCGTACAGATCGGCAGGATGTTTGGGATGGTCTTCGCGCACCGGCTTGTAGTTCGGCGGACCCTCTTCGCCACCAATCTCGCCATAGATCGCTTTCGAGCTGGTGTATACGATACGGCTGACCTTATTTGCCAGCGCGACTTCGAGAACATTCACTGTGCCGTCAACACCGACGTTGATCGCAAGGCGCGGGTTGGCTTCAGCCGGCTCCGGCATAAGCGCCGCCAGATGAGCAATGTGGGTAATATTGTATTCGCGCACCACTTTTTCCAGCAATTGCGGATCGCAGACGTCGCCTTCGATTAAATCGACGCGCTCGGTGATGTCTCGGATCAACGACAGATCGGTGCGATTGTCCAGCAATACCGGCCGCAATCCTTCTTGAACCAAGAGGCGAGCCGTTACTGCGCCGTTAACTCCCATTCCGCCCGTGATCAAAACATTCATCGCCTGCTTCCTTTGACGATTTTCGTATACCACATTCCGATTGCAATTGAGTAGAGGGTTGCGCCAGTCTCGGGTCTCTAGTCTCGGTTCCGGTTCAATCCGAGACCCGAAACCAGAAAGTATCAGGCCGGTCAAAAAATTTGGCTTATAGCGTATGGCCTATGGCATATGGTTCGAACTATACGCCATAAGCTATCAGCCATATGCTATTCCCTGGCCTTTTTCTGCAGCAGCCTGATCACCTTGACTTCGCGGGGCCGGGGCTTATACATTCGCGGCTAATCCGCGATTCGTTCAAGGGAAGGAGAAATGAGAATGGCAAAACCTAAAGTGTTCGTCTTTGCTCCCGCCGATCCGACCGGCGAAGCGCACAAACTGCTGCAAGATGCTGGGTGCGAACTCATCATGGGAAAGGCCAACTGGGACACGCCGCTCGGCAACAATGAAGACGAGATGGCGAGGATGGCGGACGGCTGCGATGCGCTCATGGGCACGTCCATTCGGAGTTCGCCTATCACGCAAAAGATAATGCAGGCGTCCAAGAATTTGCGTATCGTCGCGAAATTTACCATCGGCGTGGACGATGTAGATGTCGATGCAGCAACCGAGGCCGGAATCCTGGTCACGCACGGCCCGACGGAATCCAACTGGGGCGGCGTCGCCGAAGGCACGATCACCAACATGCTGGCTCTGCTCAAGAAGGTTCGTGAACGAGACCGTTACTTGAAAACGACGGCGGGCTGGAGAGACATGAAGCTGCAGGGCACGTTCGTCGGTTACCGGGAAGAGGACGGCTACCCGGGCATTACCCTCGGTATTATCGGTCTCGGCCGTATCGGCAGCCGTGTCGCCAAACTCATGCGGCCCTGGGGCATGAAGATGATCGGCTATGATCCCTATGTTCCCGATGCCAAGTTTCAGCAGTTCGGCGTCGAGCGTGTGACTGACCTGCCAACGCTCTTAAGGCAGGCCGACGTCGTCACGCTGCATGTGGTTCTGACAAAAGAGACGCGCCACATGATCAACGCCGAGACGCTGACGATGATGAAAAAAACGGCGATTCTAGTCAATACCTCGCGCGGGTACTGTGTGGATGAAAAAGCCCTGGTTGACGCGCTACAAAACAATAAGATCGCCGGCGCCGCATTGGACGTTTTCGAACACGAGCCGATTGCTGTGGATAGCCCGTTCCGCAAGATGGACGATAGAGTCCTGATCTCCCCGCATATGGTTTCTTCGAACTATGGCAGCGGTCTTAAAACCGGCCTGCTCTGGGGGGTACAGTCGGTGCTCGCTGCCTTAAAAGGAGAGGTTCCCACATACGTGTACAACACAGAAGTGATCGATCAATGGAAGAGCCGCTTCGGCGGAAAAGGCATCTTGTAAACGCGCGGGGGGAACACAGGTGAGGGTACTCTTTGTTATCCGTCATTCCCGTGTAAACGGGAATCCAGATTCTGAATCCTGGACTCCCGCGTTCGCGGGAGTGACGACTCTATCTATCACGCGGAGACGACGGGATTTCTATAATCGTTATTGCGAGAACTAAAATGGAAGCTGAAGCCCAAAATGCCTGGTGTCCGCCGGAATTCGTCTCACGCCAACAGTCTATCAAGGATACCGAAGAGGTTTTGGGGATGCCGGATATTCCTATCCGGCAAACCGAGGATATCTTTCGCATCCGTGTCCTCGGCATGGATTGGGATCTCGGCATGGTCGTTTACGAGCCCGCGGACGTTCAAAGAATTCCGTCTGGCGCCGACGGAAAAAAGGCCGGCTTTTTTTTGCTTCACGGCGGCTCGTCCGATTTCAAGGGCATCGAAAAGCACTCGAAGTGGCTCGCCGGCAAGTTCGGCTACAAGGTTGTCGCGGGCACTTTTCCCGGCAGATTTTATTTTCCCAACGCTACCCGGGATTGGCCGGGCGATACCATGCATCCGGACGGCACGGTCCGCACCCCGATCTGGGAACGAGGGGAAGAGGTCACGGCGGATCAGTACGAGATTGTTAAAGACACGTCGATGCGCAATCGGTACGGCACCCGCACGCTCGCGCGCGCCAAGCCGGACACGCGCTTCTACCATCGCATGGCAGCCTGGCCGGCAGCGTTCGAAGAAGGAATGATCGAGGCCAACCGCCGTCATTTTCCCGAGACGGAATTTTCCGTCTACGGGCAAGGCCACTCCACCGGCGGCCCGTTTATTTGCATGTTGTCGCAGCGCATCCCGAATCTGGCCGGCGTCTGCGCCACGGAGCATTCACCCTTTGGCTATCTCTGCGGCGAGCGAGACCAGTGGGGCGGCGACATGGGAAAGATCACGGGCTATGAGAAAGTGGAACAGCACGGCAAACGCCGCACCGATCCTTTCAATGATCTTTATATCCGAACCTGGCGCGACCTGGCGCGCTACCAGGGGCCTGAAGCCCTCGGCCAGGAAGGTCCCACGGCGCTCATGAAGCTGCCAGCCATCATGGAAGATATTTTCGAGGCCTGGGACAACGTGAAGAAACGCCCGCAGTTCAAAGCCGAATATATCGTCACTCACGCCATCACCGGCTCGCTTACCGAAGCGGCGAAGGCCAGCGCCGCTCGGCTCAAAATGAACCGCGATGAAACCGAGGCGCTGGTCCGGCGTTTTGTCGGCTATACGCGCGAATTATCGGGGCCGAAAGTAAAGCCCGTGCCGCCGTTTCTTTTCGAGATCTCTAAAGACAGTCGCGATCACAGTCCCGAAGTTTACAACGAAGTGATCCTGCCGGGATTCCGCGCCATGAAACCCGCGCCGAAAATTGCCCTCACCCGTTTCGGGGCCGGCGTGCATAGCTTCTGGAAAGCCGAAAAAGATCTGCCGGCCGGTATCGTTCCTTCCGTGCTGAAGACTTGGGATCAGGCGGTTCGCGGCGGCTACTTTTTAGGATGACCACTGGCGATGCCAGGGCTCCGATCCGGCCGTGGTCTTCCTTCCTGATCCGCGACTATCGACTCATTTGGCTC
>DASTOD010000167.1:0-5086 GCA_035762645.1 Binatia bacterium
ACTCCACTGCCGGGGTTACTGCCAATGGCAACCGTAATCGATGTGGTAGAAGAACTGACTGCGTTTCCTTCGCTATCGCGCACCGTGACCGTTGGAGGGCCAGGGATGGCGCTTCCGGCTATGGCATTCGCAGGCTGGGTGGTAAAGGCGAGTGTACTGGCTGCGCCCGGATCGACCGCAAACGGAGTGCTATCACCGGCAGTTAGCACATCCCCACTCGTCTGAGTGGCCGTGATCACCACCCCGCTCTCTGCCTTGGTGTAAGAGACGCCACTGATGGTGACCTGGCTTGTGCCTGCTGCAACTGTCCCGGTGAGATTTCCGCCCAGCGTCCCAGTCCCTGTCTTCAGAGAGAGACTCACCCCGGTGGCCGTAGCGACGTTACGAGGCGTTCCGCTGGCGTCCTGCGCCTGAACGACCGCGGCGAATCCAATCCCGGCGCTGGGGTTGTTCCCCCCGTTGACCGTTGTAATGGCTAGTTTGGTGGGAATGACAGGAGGGGCAGTCGCAAACTGAATAACCTCCCAATTAATGGTGCCGTGGGTTCCTGTGCCCAAGCGCTGTAATCTTAAGTTCGTGGCGCTAGTAAGAGCAGCCGTCCACGCGACTTCGTCCAGATTGCTTGCTGAGTTGCCGGATCCCCCCTGAACACTGATGTAGGCAAACGATCTATTTAGATCGACTGAGGAGATAGTTTGGTCGAGTGTGGTATTGCTCGTAGCTGACGTGGAGCTCGTACCTCGTTGAACTGTCGTGCCATCGTTGAGGGTCACAACCTCCCAGGCGATGTCGACGCTATCTGAGCTGGAAACCCGATTAAACGAAAGGGTTGTGCTGTTAGTGATCGCACCCCGAGCCGTGTATTTTGATTCAATGCCGTTTAGCCTCGCCGCCGCCCTAAAGCTCGTAATCAAAAAGCTCTTGGAGGTATCAACCGAGCTGAGTGAGACTGTGGCTGAAGCGGCACCGGACGGGATTGTCGTAAGCCCCCTCTGGACCGAGGCGCCCTCCATTTGTACGACCTGCCAGTAGACATCTAGCGAAAAGCCGGACTCGTTCCTGGACAGCTCCAGATTGGTAGAACTGGTCAGTTGCGACCGAATCGTCCAGCGCTCGTCTCTGTTTGAAGAGCTGGAATTCGGGGCTACGGAAACAAACACGAAGGACCTACTTAGATCCACGGCGACCGGAAGGGTCACATTGGCGCTCGTCTCGCTTGAAGTCAGGAAACGAACACCACGCTGGACTGAGACCCCGGATACAAACTCGACTGCCTGCCACTCAATGACCGGGGAATTGCTCGGGAAACCGAGCCGCTCCAGGGCTAAAGTCGTGGAGGACTCGAGGTCGAAAGCGATCCGGGTTGCGTTAGCATTGGCAGAGCTGTGACGGCCGCCGCCATGGGAGATGCCGCCCCAGACGATGGTCTTGGCCGGATCAACCGCCGGCGAAAGGCTGACAGGCATCCTGTTTGCGCCGGAGGTGAACGTAACCGCGCCGCGCTGAACACTCTTGATCTCAGCTGCATTTGCCTTGTTAGTCGAGGCTAAAAAACAGACGAGGAGGAGAGGTAATAAAGAGTAGAGGACAAGTGAACGGAAATGGGCAACAGGCAATGCGATTCGAAAGCTGGCAGCAATTTCTCGACGGAGGACATTTTTTGACCCCGCCGAAGAAAGTAGCCGACCCCGCGTCATGCGGCGGGCTATAGCTCAAAACGAAAACTTCTGTCCACCATCGTTTTGGAAATATCGCCTTATAATTTTTAGTTATATCGCGCTTGCCGCCGGACTCTTGTTTTTTACCCACGGCTAAGCTACAGTCCCGCCGCTTTAGCCATTTTGGGGCTTCTTGGGGATCGATCACACTTCCGTGGCAAACAACAACAAAGGATGGCCTCATGAAGTTGAAGCAGCTTGAGATTTTTTCCGCCGTGGCCAAGTATCAAAACCTCACCAGGACGGCAGAGGCGCTCCGCATCACTCAGCCCGCCGTCTCCAAGGGGCTTAAGGCTTTAGAGAAGCATTTAAAAGCCGTCCTCTATATGAGAAGCGGCCATGGGATTAGATTGACCGAAAAGGGGTGGACGCTCTTGCCACTGGTGGATGTGATTTTGAAAAATCGCGATAGTGTAGAGAAGCGTTTTGTCCCTGATCACATCCAGGAGGAGAGCCGCTCCTTCACGGTCGGCGGGAGCTACGGGCCGGCGGCTTCTTTTCTTCCGTCTCTGATGGCGAAATTTAGAAAGAACCATCCCGGGGTACAAACGTCAATCCGAGCGGGCGACCGGAATTTCATTGAGCAGCTGGTCCTAAAAGGCCAAGCGGAAATTGGGCTGGTCACGGTTCCGATCAATTCTCCGTCGCTTGTGCTTGAGCCCTACCGGCCCGAGAAGCTGGCGGCGTTCGTTTCAGTCGACCATCCCCTAGCCAGGAAAAGGAAGGTCAGCTTATCTGACATGTTCAAGTCCCCCCTTGTCATCCGCGGAGAAAGAGACGTCCACAGCAGGATCAAAGAGATTCTAGCGCTCCTTGAGACACAGGGGTACACGCCGCAAATTGCCGCCTTTTACGATTTGCCGGATGCGGTGAAAGAAGCGGTGCGAAAAAAAATGGGAACTGGGTTTCTGTATGCGGATTTGATCAAGCTGGATCTTCAGAGAGGGGATTTTAAGCTCCTCAAGGTCAAAGGATTGGAGCTTAACAGCCAAAGCTTTATTATCTATCACAAAGAGCGACCTCTGTCGGAAAATGCCCGAGAATTTCTCAAGCTGCTGCGCGCGGCGCGCAAGCATCAGAGTTTGATCAGGGAGCCTCTGAGTACCGCCCATTCATGGATTGTTGCGCACATACTTGGGTTGGCAGGCTTGCCACTGACGCTATCAGCGGTGTGCTAATAAGCGGACTCGCAAAGGGCTAAGCGCATGGCGCAGAGAGTAGGGGCGGGTTTGAAACCCGCCCCTACAATCATGACCGCGCCGGCACCTAAAAAGCTGATGGTGAATCTACGGCTTGGTTGCCGACGCCAGAATCGCCGGCATCGGGAGCTCGACGATATCGCGCTTGGTGTAGCGCTGGGTTTCCTTGCGGATATAGTTTCGAATTTTTTCCAAAGCTTGCGGCTCCTGGGCGCGGAGCAGGCCGGCCGTCCGCACCGTGCTCTCGCGCATGGCGTCGAACACACCGTCGCCCGCCGGCAGCCGCCACACTTGCGGCACCTGGATGACTTTCGGCGATTCAAAGCCCGCGGCGAGCAACGATCGAACAGACTCGGCCGGCTCGCTGAAGCGAAAGAAAGCCGGTCCCGGAGGGAGCCGCACATTTAGCTCCCCGTGCGCCTCGATCGCGCGGAGCACGATCTTGAACCCGACGGCATCTTCGGGATTTGCCCACACGGTGAACGCCACTCTTCCGCCGGAGCGAAGCACGCGTAGCGCTTCCGCGAGCGCCTGCTCCGGCCGCCCGAGATGAAGGATGCCGAAGTTCATCACCACCGCGTCGAAGAGCCCGTCGCTGAACGGCAGCTCCTCCGCGTCGCCTTCGCGAAATTCGATGCTCGGATAAAGCCGTCGGGCTTCGGCGACCATAGCCGCGGAAAAATCCACGCCGACGACAGATGCGCCGCGCTTCGCGGCCGCCGCTGAGACGTAACCGGGGCCGCTCGCCAGGTCGAGCAGCTTCGTCCCCTTTCCGGCCGCCACCGCGTCGAGAAGCGGTTCGATTGCCTGCCTCGTGAGACTGCCGAACGCCTGATGATATTGAGAGGGAATGGCCTGCCAGCCGGCGTGCTCGAACTCGCGAAACTTTTTGGGGTCAATGGTTGACATCGCTCGCTGTCTCGAGTCTCGAGTTCCGGGTCTCGAGTTGAACCCGAAACGTCATCCGAAATGGGAGTTTCTCGTTTCTAGTTCCAGGTTTCTAGTTTTAAAACCAGAAACATCACTGCGAATCCTTTCGCTGTCTCGGGTTGAACCCGAGACCCGCGACGCGAGACTCGGAACGTGAATTCCGCGGCATCTCTTCCAGAAGCCGGCCGAAGCCCTTCACCGGCTGCCTTACGTGCAGCCGCTTCTGGATCGCCCAGACCCGCGCGGGCACGGGATGGATCACGGGAACTTGCAGATCCTCTTCCAACAGGCGAATGATGTCGAGGCAGCGCCAACCGGTGCCGAGCATGTAGATCCCGTCCGCGCCTGGATTTTTTAGAAATGCCTTGCGAGCGTGCGCGTAAATCTCCTGCGACGCCAGCCGCCCGACGTCTTCGAAGGCGACCGACATCCCTTCCATGCCCAACACATCGAAGCCGGCGTCTTGGAAATAGCGGGTGGTGATGTCGTTGACGCCGCCGACGAAGTAAGTCACGCCGATGAATTTTTTGACATTCAAAGCGCGCAAGGCTTCGACCTGAGTCTGGGCCGCGGTGACCATGGGTGTTTTGTATTTGGCTTCCCAGTCTTTGATAATCTTCTCTTCACCCCTGTAGCCATGCACCATAAAGGGAGGGGCGCCTTCGGGATGAATGAGATCGACGCCCTCCTCCGCCAGCTCGGCCACCTTTTGTTCAACGGCGTTCAGCGCGGCGCGGAATTCATCTTCGGTGCCGCGCTTGAAATTCAAGTAAACCGGAACCACCCCAATGCCTTCGGGCAAGAGTCGAATAAACTCTTCGAGCGAGCCGGGCCGATGGGTCGGCTTCACGACTCCGACCACCCCGCGCCAACTGGCAAATACCATATTAGCCTCCTATGACGTCTCGGGTCTCGGGTTCCGAGTCTCGGGTTGAAAAGCCGAACAGCGCTAACTCACGTGGGCGCCGAATACTTTATCATCACGCCAAGACGCCGAGTAATCTCAATTCAAATCCGAAATCCGAATGTCGAAATCCGAAACCTAAGTCAGGCTCGTTTCGACATTTTGTGTCTTTTGGTCATTTAGAATTGTTTCGGATTTCGGATATCGAGTTTCGAATTTTTACTTTCCTGCCTTGGCGTCTCCTTCGACTCGTGCTCAGGACATGCTTTGCGCCTTTGCGCGAACACCTCTTTGATTCTGTCTCTCTTTACGTTTGCTGTTTAAAAATCTGCGGA
>DASTOD010000168.1:0-2460 GCA_035762645.1 Binatia bacterium
GAACTTGATGGGATCCATCTCTAGCTTTTTCGCCACCAAATCCATCTGGCTTTCATTGGCGAAAAATCCCTGCGGATCGCCTGGCGAGCGCATATGACCGCAGGGTATTTTCGTCGTGTAGACCATATGTTCCTCGATAAACACGTGAGGAATGTTATACGGCCCGGCAGAGAGGTGCGGCCCATTGAGAAACGCGTTGGGTTTGAAGGCTCCGTACGCGCCGCTATCGAAGACAAAGTTCATATGATGGGCGACAAGGGTTCCGTCTTTTTTCACTCCGGTCTTAACGTGAATCACCGAGGCATGCCTCGGATTACCAGCCACGAATTCTTCGTCGTAGTCCATCACCAGTTTCACGGGACGGCCGGCCTTCTTGGACAAGAGATAGACAACCGCCAGATCCATGAAATCGCCTTTGCCGCCGAAGTCGCCACCGATGTAGACCGGGTTAAAGACCAGTTTCTCCTGCGCGATCTGGAGCGCGTTGGCCACCTGTTCGCGCACGCCGTACGGCACCTTGCTGCACGACCAGAACCGCGCCGAACCATCCGCCGCCGCATCGACGACGCAGGAATGGGGCTCGATATAACTGTGATGCACGACCGGTGTGGTGAAGGTATTGTCGACGATAATGTCCGCTTGACGAAAACCCGTCTCGATATCTCCCCTACCCCAGGTCATATAAATAAAATCATTCGTCGGCTCTTTAAGCGGCTTGGGGAGACCTTTGTAATTCACCACGTCCGGATGGAGGAGACGGGCTCCCGGCTTCATCGCTTGTAGCGGGTCCAAAACCGGGTCCATCTCTTCATATTCGACTTCGATCAGGTTTACCGCTTCCTCTGCGATCAACTCGTCGTCAGCGGCGACTGCTGCAACTTTCTCGCCGACGAACCGCACCACGCCATCGGCAAGGATAGGCATGTCGTAAAGCCGTCGCCCGATTCGAAGCCCTATGACATCTTCTCCTGTAACGATAGCGCGGACACCGGGAAGCGCGCTGGCTTTACTCGTGTCGATGCGTTTGATGCGCCCGTACGAAATCGGGCTTCGGAGCAGTTTGCCCCAGAGCATTCCGGGCAGAACGACATCGACCGCGTAGACGGCTTTGCCGCTGACCTTGTGGTCTCCCTCGACTCTCGGTGTCGGATTTCCTACGACCTGTTTAGACGCCATCGGCATCCTCCCGCTGTATGTGAATTGGATTTGACTGACTATGCGAAACTCCGCTTCGCCGGCCAAGTGCAAAAGCGGCGCACGAAGCGGAGTCTGGATCTGGCTCCCCGGGAGGGACTCGAACCCCCGACCAATTGGTTACAAGTGCCCTGACATTTCTGCCAGGCTTGGACTATCTCATCACCCATGTCCGGATGGCAATCACGGGTGTCGGGCGCTGTGGAGGTTTATTGGGCGGGGTCCTCAACCTCTAGTCTCTGCACGTTCCTGCCTACAAATTCCCCTTCGGCAGGCTTCGCTCAGGATTACCATCAAGGAAAATGGGGGTTCCTCCTTAGGCTTTCCTGAATTCACCCGATTTTTCATTCCGCCTCGCGGCGGAAAGCTGCAATGTGGCATGCGCTTCCCGATGACAGTTTGCACAAAGCAGTTCGCACTTCTCAAGCTCCGCCCGGACTTTTTTCCAACTTCTCGTATAACCTCTGGCGGAAATCCCGAAGTCCTTTTGGGATGACTCAAGATGGTGGATTTCTAATGCGTCAACGCATCGGTCATAACCACAACGAGCACAGCAACCGCCCAGAAATTGAAGCGACAGCTCACGAACTTTTTTTCGCCTTTTCTGTACGGCCTGAATCAAGTACTCGCGCCGGTCTGAGTAACGCCTCCTGTCTCCCATTCGCGCTCATGCCCTTCACAGCCAACTGCTCTACCGACTGAGCTACCGGGGAAATAATGAACAGTTAGTTATGTAGCACACGAGATGACCAATTTCTAGGTCAAGTTAAACCGAATTTTCTTACTTCCTCTACCATACGCTCGTAGTGCGTGGCAGGCCAATAGACCCTCTGGCATTGGGGGCACCAGTGGAACGTGCTTTGGGTGGAAAACACGTAGGGTGGAACGATCTCCTTGACCGAATCTTTGGCTCGGGGCTGAAGCTGGCTATTACAATCGAGACATCGGCTGAAAAGTCTCCCCAACGGCTGTAATCGGCAGGCCTGAACGACTTGCCGCAGCTGTTCTCTGTAGTCATTGCTCTCGATAAATATCAAGGCGGTAGGCTGCTTTTGTTTCATTCCCCGATCGCGCGTGAGAATCAGCCGGTTCTCCTTTCGCGCCGCGTGGATCAAACCGTAGCCGGAGAGATGCGGTCCGTAGATCACATCCTGACCGATGACTCGCAGCCATTTCGCAAGCCGTCCGAGCATCCGGTCAGCGGCAAATTTTAATTCCGTGGGATTCTCCCTCACGATTGCTACCGCTACGTTTGAATTGGTTCGG
>DASTOD010000169.1:0-8968 GCA_035762645.1 Binatia bacterium
TCCTTGCCAACATGTCTCATGAGCTACGCACGCCGCTGAACGCCATTATCGGCTTCTCGGAGGTCTTGGGGGAGAGAATGTTCGGCGAGCTAAACGAAAAACAGGCCGAGTACACCGAAGACATCCTCTCCTCGGGCCGCCATCTTCTGTCCCTTATCAATGAGATTCTGGATCTCTCCAAGGTGGAAGCTGGCCGCATGGAGCTCGAATTTAGTAGGTTTGATCTTCCCTTGACGATCGAAAACGCTCGCACGTTTGTGCGCGAGCGGGCGATAAAGCACGGCATCACGGTTGACGTTGCGCTTGACGACCGTCTCGGGGAGTTTGTGGGAGATGAGCGGAAGATAAAGCAGATACTCCTCAACCTGCTTTCTAATGCCGTGAAGTTCACTCCAGAGGGAGGACGGATCGGAATTGACGCGAGAAAAACCGACGGGGCGGTGGAAATCTCAGTCAGTGACACCGGGATTGGCATTGCACCGGAAGACCAGGCGACGATCTTCGAGGAATTTCGGCAGGTGGGGGGCGACTATGCTCACAAGAAGGAAGGAACTGGACTGGGGTTAACGTTGGCCAAGAAGTTTGTTGAGTTGCATGGCGGGAGGATTTGGGTGGAGAGTGAGATCGGGAAGGGCTCCACCTTTACCTTTACGCTACCAAATACCGCCGAAGCGGCGGTTCGAGGGTTGAAGGGATAAAATACTCAGGTACAGGAGGCTCAATAACAAAAAACGCTTCCACTATGACGTGAGGCTAAACCGGAGGAACGGATAGCGTTCCTTACCCACGTGGCGTTAGTCGGCCCCGAATAGCGGTGCCGTCTTTAGTCGAAGGAAATGAAACATGCCTGTTTACATGGATCGCCACTACATCGAAGGAGCAACTCGACATGCCGTGGCAGATGCGCATCAGAAGGATCTGGCGCTTCAAGATAAATATCATCTCAAGTTTCTAACCTACTGGTTTGATGAGATACGATGTACGGCGTTTTGTCTCATCGAGGCGCCGAATCGAGAAACGATTGAACGCGCCCATAACGAAGCTCACGGCTCTGTCCCCAATGAAGTTCTTGAGGTCAATCCAGCCGTGGTGGACGCATTTTTGGGTAGGATCAAAGATCCTCCGTCCATGGATACGTCACCCGGAAAGGCAGGGGAGATCCCCGTCGACCCGGGTTTCCGCGCTATCATGTTCACGGATTTGAAAGATTCGACCTTGATGACCACTCTATACGGAGACATCAAGGCTCTCCATCTGCTTCATATCCATAACGCGTTGACGCGCAATTCGCTCAACGCGCACCGGGGACGGGAGGTCAAGCACACCGGCGACGGAATTATGGCCTCCTTTGCCTCGGTGCCAGATGCGGTGGGGTGCGCCGTTGCCATCCAGAAGGCATTCGCGGCGTATAACAAAGAAAGCCCGGAGGCGCCGCTCTATTTGCGCATTGGTCTAGCGCCGGCGAACCGATTGAGGAACATGGCGACCTCTTTGGCAAGACGGTCCAACTGGCGGCGCGGCTTTGTGCGCATGCTGAACCGGGCCGAATTCTAGTTGATCAGGTGGTACTGGACCAATCGCAAGGCCGAGAGTTGCCGTTCTCGGATTTAGGCGAAGTAACACTCAGAGGTTTCGATCACGCCATTCGCGTATACGAAGTCAGTTGGACGGCGGCGTAAACTCTGCGTGCTACGGATAAGGAGATACGTATGCCAAGCCTGCAAGTTAAAACCCGCACGAACGGGGAAATTACTCTAAAAGAAGACACCATCCAAAAATTCAAGGAAAGCCTGCGCGGTGATCTGATCCTATCGGAAGACGCTGGGTACGACGACGCGCGCTCGGTCTGGAACGCCATGATTGATCGACGACCGGCGCTCATTGCCCGCTGCCTCGGTGTTGCGGATGTTGTAACGTGCGTTAACTTCGCGCGCGAGCACGGCCTTGTGTTGTCTATCAAAGGCGGCGGTCACAACATCTCGGGACTGGCCGTGTGCGAGGGAGGATTGATGCTCGACATGTCACGTATGCGCGGCGTGTGGGTCGATCCGGCCACGCGCACCGCCCACGCCCAAGCCGGCTGTCTCCTGGGCGACGTGGACCGTGAAACTCAACTCCACGGCCTTGCGGCAGTGCTGGGCTTTATCTCGAATACAGGTATTGCCGGCCTCACGCTCGGCGGCGGATTCGGCTACCTAACACGCCGGTTTGGTTGGACCAGCGATAACCTTTTATCGGTGGAAATGGTTACGGCCGATGGGCGCGTGGTGCGCGCGAGTAAAAAAGAGAATGCAGATCTGTTCTGGGGCCTATGCGGAGGCGGCGGGAACTTCGGAGTCGTGACGGCCTTTGAGTATAACCTCCATGCGGTAGGTCCGGAAATAATAGCTGGCGCAATCGCCTGGCGCGCCGAGTCCGCGGCCGAGGTCCTTGAAATGTTCCGCATTCTTACCGCGCAGGCCCCGCCGGAGCTTACCTGCGTTGCAGCACTGCGCATGGCCCCGCCGGCCCCATGGCTGCCTAAAGACATTCACGGCAAACCCATCGTCGCGCTTTTCGTCTGCTACACGGGAACGGTCAACGACGGTGAAAAAGTGGTCGCTCCAATCAAGGCCTTCGGCTCTCCTGTAGGCGACATTATTCAGCGGCGACCTTATGTTTCACAGCAGAGCCTCATCGACGCGACCCAGCCAAAGGGCAGGCGCTACTATTGGAAGTCCGAGTACCTGCCCAAGCTTGAGCCGGAGTTACTCGCTCTGGTGATTAGGTACGCCAAAGCTATCGCCTCGCCCCATTCAGCAATCCTGCTGTTCCCGATTGACGGAGCGCTCAACCGGCTGCCCAATGATCACTCCGCAGTTGGGAACCGGGAGGTCGGCTACGTCCCCAACATCGCTGCTTCATGGGAGAAGGCTGAAGACGACAAGACCAACATCGAGTGGGCACGCGCGGCATGGCGGGATCTGCGGAGCTTTTCCACGGGTGGTACCTATGTCAACTTCCTGACAGAAGAAGAGGGCAACGAGCGCATCCACGCCGCCTACGGAAACAACTACGAGCGGCTCGTTGAGATCAAATCAAAATGGGATCCGGGTAATCTGTTTTGCATGAACAAGAACATCGCGCCGCGGGTGTGATCCCATTTGGACTTCCGACTCATCAAAGTGTAACTTTCTGTCAATAAGGCGTTTTGCTTCGATCATCAGCGAGAGGACGGCGCGCTGCTCGTCTGTCTCATGTCAAAAAACTCGCACAGGCCGCCCGGGGGATGACGAGAACGTGGCTGCGAGTTAGCGAATCGCTTTTACGGGTGCTCCTCCCATGCGGAAACTTGGAGAGCTGTTGATACTGCTTCAAACAAGGTCTGAGGATTGTACGGCTTTTCAATAAAGGCCTTTACTCCTTCACCAAGTAGCTTCGTTTTAAGCTCGGGGTAGAGATAGCCGCTTGCGACTATTACTTTTAACTCAGGTTGGATCTCTCTCATCTTCAAGAACACCTCTCTGCCCGATATCTTAGGTAGCCCTAGATCTAACATCACCAGTGCGATCCTGTCTTTGTACCTGCGGTGGAGTTCCAGAGCCTGCTCTCCATCTCTGGCCGCAAACACAGTATAGCCTCTGTCTTCCAAAATTCGCTTGACTAGCAGCAGCGTATGGCTTTCGTCTTCCACCAGAAGAAGGCTCTTGCTACTACTGTCTCGTTTTTGGATTTCGTCGGGTTTCGCCCGGAACTCGTGAGGGCGATCAGTGATGTGACTGTCGTCGGTCGCCTGTGCCGGAAGGTAAAGCCGAAAGGTGGTCCCCTTTCCTTTTGCTGTTGCGACGTCGATAAACCCGCTGTGAGTCTGGACAATCCCGTACACGACCGCGAGTCCTAGGCCCGTCCCGTCCGTACCTTTGGTCGTAAAGAATGGCTCAAAGATACGGGACCGGATCGAGTCATCCATTCCTGAACCAGTATCGGAGATCTCAAGACATACATAGAGGTCTTTCTCGTGTTGGACGAAGGCATTTCTTACTTGGTGTCCAGGAAGGGTAAGGATTCGGATGGTCAGCTGGCCGCCCAGAGGCATGGCGTCGCGCGCGTTGAGGCAGATATTGAGCAGCGCCTGTGTGATCTGCCCCGAGTCGGCTAGGACCGGCGGGGTTGGGTTCGAGACGACGGTAAGCTCGATCTCTTTGGGAAACGTCTGCTTTAGAAGCTTCGCCAGTAGGCTAACCGTGGCGTTGAGATCGACCCATTCGAATTTGACCTCAGACTTGCGCGCCATCGTGAGTAGCTGCTGGACGACAGAGGCACCGCGCATAACCGTCTGCTTGATCACGTCGATGGCTTCGGCGTGCCCAACAGGGTCAAGGCGGCCTCTTTCTATCTGCCACAGATACCCCAGGATAATGTTCAGCAGGTTGTTAAAATCATGCGCGATGCCCCCTGCCAACGTACCAATGCTTTCCATTTTCTGCGCCTGCCGCAACTCGTCCTCCAGGCGTTGTCTCTCTTGCATGTCGCGGATGAGAGTCTCATTTGCCTTCGCAAGCTCCGCAGTTCTGAGCGCCACCCGCGCCTCCAGCTCTTCGTTGAGTTTGCGGAGTTCCTCTTCTGCCCGCTTGCGCTCCGTGATGTCCTGGAGCACGCCTATCGTCCGTAGCGGCCTGCCCTCTGAATCCCGGATTAGTTTTGCTGCGACACTGACCCATACGACGGTTTGATCCTTTCGGACATCACGTTTTTCAGTTACGTATTCTTCGATTTCACCGCGCAAGAACCGCGGATAACTCTCTACGTATGACTCTCGGTCCTCAGGATGCGTGGTATCCGCTGGCGTCATCGTCAGGAGTTCTTCTTCGCTATAACCTAGGATTTCACAGAATTTTTGGTTTACTCTCTCAAATCGGCCGGTCGCGGGATCCACTTGTGCCTGCCCGACTGCAGCCGACTCAAAGCTGGCGCGGAATTGAGCCTCGCTTTCACGCAACGCTGCTTCGGCTTGCTTACGACCTGTAATGTCAATAACCGCCGCCACCGTTCGCATCGGTTGGCCCTTCCAGTTGCGCACGAGATTGGCCGTCGCCGCGACCCAAATAACTTTTCCGTCCTTTCGCAAGTAACGCTTTTCGGCCCAGTATTCCGGCGCCTCGCCGCGCCCGAGTCGCTGGAAACCTTCAAGATCGGCAGTTCGATCTTCTGGATGGGTAATGTCCCCTAAGGAGAGTTCCAGCAGCTCTGACTCACTGTAACCCGTCATTTCGCAAAAACGCCTATTTACCCGAAGCAAACGACCCGTAATTGGATCGCCCTGAGCCATTCCAACCGTGGAGATTTCAAAGGACGCGCGGAACTGTTCCTCGCTTTCGCGCAGTGCTTCCTGAGCGATTTTCATTTCCGTCACATCAGGAGAACTCCCTACGTGTCCGAGAAATTCTCCACCTTCCGAGAAGCGGGGAACGCCGCGTGTATCCACCCAACGCCATTCACCGTCTCTCCGTCTCACTCGAGCCTCGGCACGGAAAGCTTTACGCTCGCGCAGTGCGTCATAATAGGCACCGACATATGGATCCACGTCATCAGGATGAAGAAGCGTCGCCCATTTCGGTCCCCGCACATCTTCGATGGTGACGCCAAAGAAGTCACAGTATGCGGCGTTGAGAAACTCAATACCACCGGTGGCGTCAGTCACCCAAATCGGAACGGGTGAACTGTCGGCCAGCGTGCGAAATCGCTCTTCGCTCTCGCGTAGCCGCTGCTCGGCCCGTTTACGGCCCGTGATGTCGAACGTCGTGCCGACCAGCCGCTCAGCCTGACGATTTTCGAAGAACACCTGGCCGGTCCCGGCAATCCACCGCTCTATGCCGTCTTGAAGTCCGATAACGCGAAACTCGACGCGGCAGCGTCCGTCACCGTTGGGATCTAACGCCCGGGCAACGGCGGCTTGTGTAGCCTCCCGATCATCAGGATGGACACCCTTCAGGAAAGTGTTGTAATCCACGGGCGCGCCGGATGTCAGGCCCCAGTGCGTCCGCACCCTCTCATCCCACAGTAGCTCACCATTCTTCAGGTTCAATTCGTAAATACCTATGTTTGCCGATTCGAGCGCCAGTTGGAGCCGGAATTTGCTTTCACGTAACGCGGCCTCTGGTTCGTTAGTCTTCGTGAGTTGCGCGCTTTTTAATTGATGCGATGTTCCGACTGAGCCTATTGAGTCGCTGAGACTCGTCCCTTGGATCGTAGACATACTGGTTCCTCCTGACACGAACAATTATGCGACCCAAAAATGGCGACCGTTAGCCTCGTTAGAGCGGAGCCGTTTAGAATTGGATGAATCGAGATCGCTGAAGGATTTTTGAGTTACCGGAATGAGTTCTACGCTGAAAAGCTGCAGCGCCATCGCTCAAATCATCCGCTATGCACCTTCGCGACGCCACACGGTTTGCAAAGAGGGAGGTGAGCTTAAGTTATGCTAAGCTCATTTGTCAAGATCAAATTCGCCGAGTCAATCATAAGATATCGGTCACCGATCACCACCGTCTCTTGACACTCTTCACTTGCAGGATTATTTGGCATCAGGCCACGCTAGACATATGTCTCACGATTTATGACGCATCTAAGGTCGGGGCAGGGGTGGCTGGGCTTGCGTTAGCCTCCGATTGAACTGAATGAACTCTCCTTCACACGCTTTGGGTAAGTTGAAGCGTCGGTGCCAGTAAATTCTGATGAAAGTAGCTTCTTTAGTCTTGACTTCAACGAGGCACTCTTACAGTTCTTGAAGCCGCAGCGCGGCTGAGCGCAGGCGTTAACCCTGTAATTGAATTGAATTTAGGGATCTCCTTCAATTAGACGCGGATGGATATTTTCTTCTCCTGACAGACGTCCGTCAGTTTTTTCTGCAGTCGAAGCGCCAGATTCTATCGAGGGGGAACCGGAAGGCCCTCGGTCGATAAAACGTTTCAGTGAGAACCGGCTGTGGCTGTGTAGCGATGGTTGTTCTACGTTGTAAAAGTCGCTTTGGTGGGACACGTGGTTAGAAAG
Source organism: Binatia bacterium (assembly GCA_035762645.1). Taxonomy (GTDB): domain Bacteria; phylum Desulfobacterota; class Binatia; order UBA9968; family UBA9968; genus DASTOD01. The sequence goes on from DASTOD010000169.1 coordinate 7,030, forward strand.
CATTCCAATTTGTGGGACACGCGAAACAGCTTACCAGGTGCGGTACCCGTAATGACCCTTGATAATTTGACCAGTTACCCTCGTCGGACTCGTATTCTCATGAAACTTTTCTGGCACAATCGTTGCTCCATCAGTGCGACACTGCCACCAAAGATGCGACACGCGATGAGATAATCGGCTCTCCTGCTTTGGCAACCGACGACTCCATCAATTACATAGAGGGTCTCGGTATAATGTACGACAGCCACTTCGGATTTGTAGAAGCACCCTTTAGCGTCACCCCTGATCCGCGTTTCTTTTACAGCAATCGTCTTTACCAAGAGGCTTACGCCAACCTGCAGTATGGGATCGAGGCCAAAAAGGGATTCATTGTTATTACTGGAGAGGTGGGAACAGGAAAGACCTCGCTGCTACGTAAACTGATGCGCAACTTGAACGGCAGCAACTCGGTTTTTGTCTTTAACACCCATTTAAGCTTTCCGGAATTGCTCCAACTCATTCTTGACGATCTGGGCTTAATCCCTAAAGAACGAACCAAGCTAGCGATGCTTCGGGAAGTGAACGACTACCTGATCTCCCAGTTGAAGCAGGGCCACACCGTGGCAGTGCTTATTGATGAAGCGCAAAGCCTAAGCGATGAGACTCTCGAAGCTGTGAGGCTTCTCTCGAATTTAGAGACCGATCAGGAAAAGCTGCTCCAAATCGTGCTGATGGGCCAACCCGAACTTGAGGCAAGACTTGACCAGGCCAAGCTTCGCCAGCTTAAGCAACGCGTTGCCCTTCAATGCCGGCTTGCCCCACTCAAGGACGAGGAAGTGGGGTCCTACATTGACTTTCGGCTTCGGGCTGTCGGCTACCAAGGTGAGGATCTATTTAATCGTGATGCTGTTCAACAGATCGCCTTTTATTCGAAGGGGATTCCCCGGCTCATCAATATAATCTGCGATAACGCACTGCTAAATGCCTATGCAGCATCCGAAAAAATTGTCTCTCCGGACGTGATCGCTGAAGTGGCCCGGGATCTCAGGTTGGCCTCGGACGTCCAGATCGCCGATGCGAAATCCACTCCTGCCACATTTGGGCCTGAAACCGAACGGGAACTACTCACCCACGAAGTCTCTAACAGGGTTCTTCAGCAGAAAGTGAGGCGGACGGTAAGCGCCGCAGTTACGACCTTCATGGTAATCGTCATTTTTGTTGCAGTAGCCTCCATGATCGATCCCCAGAATTTCCTCAGCATTGCCGAGAGACGTCTTCAAGCTGCACAGCATAATCTAAGCCAGTGGATTTTGCTTCTGACTCACCAGGAAGTTGTGCCGGAAAAAGTCAACACAGAAGTCGAGTCCAATTGGAAGGAACAGCGCGTCATCATTCAGGCTGGATCCACTATCTCTAAAATTGCCACTGACGCGTACGGAGCCAACAGTCACCTTGGTATGGACCTTATTAAAGAATTCAACCCCCAAATCAAGGATCTTAATTGGGTATCGCCAGGACAGGATCTCTTACTCCCTCCCCTCACACAGCAGACGATGCTGCGGATGCAATCCGACGGCTCGTATCGTCTCATCGTAGCTTCATTTCGTAGCATTACCGGAGCGGATGAATACGCCCGACTGTTACGGGACAAAGGATATCAAGTGATAATTACACCGAAAAGGGTTTCGAAGGATCTGGTGCTCCATCGGATTGAAATCGCTGGTTTGAAAGACCTTGAAGAGGCTAACCGAGCCTGGGTAACCGAAATACGCAACCGATGGTTTGCATTCGTTGCCGTTGGCAATCCAACGGCAGAGCGACCAGGTAAGTAGGCTAACTATAGCGTATTAACGGCCGGAGACGCGCTATGAGCAGAATCTATGATGCCCTAATACAAGCAGGAGAAAAGAGACGCCACTCAGGAATCGGTTCTCAAACGCAAGAAAAAGATGACTCCAGG
>DASTOD010000170.1:0-5025 GCA_035762645.1 Binatia bacterium
CCGCCGTGAATCTGCAATACGCGGTCGACGACGCGGAATGACATTTCATCCGCGTACAGTTTCGCCATGTAGGCTTCGTTGCGAATATCCTCGTTCTGGTCGTTTTTCCAGGCCGCCTGATAAACCATCAGACGAGCCGCATGGAGCTCGACATAAGAATCGGCGAGCTTAAAAGTGATCCCCTGGCGCTCGGAAAGCGGTTTGCCGAACGTCACGCGCTGTTTCGCATAACGCGAGCCCATCTCGATGCAGCGCTCGGCGACCCCCAACGCCCGCGCGCCGTGTTTCAAACGGCCGATGCCGAGCCATTTTTGGGCGAGCTTGAAGCCCTCCCCTTCCCTCCCGACGAGGTTCTCGGCCGGCACCTTGAGATCGTCGAAGACAATCTCGCACGGCTCTTCGCCCATCATCGTCTTGTACTTCGCCGTAATCTTCAGCCCCGGTGATTTCATGTCCACCATAAAACAGGAAATGCCGCCGTGCGAGCCTTTAGATGGATCCGTGACTGCCATGAGCTGACCGAAATCGGCCTTGTCAGCGCCGGTGATGAAGCGTTTGCTGCCGTTGACGATGTAGTTGTCGGCCTGCCGCACCGCGCGTGTCTTCATCGAACCGGGGTCGGAGCCCGCGTCCGGTTCGGTCTGCATGAAACAGAGTTCCTTTTCGCCCTTGAGAATCGGCTCCAGGAAGCGCCTTTTCTGCTCGTCATTGAGCGCGTACAAGATCGGCCGGATCTCGGGCCCGAAGATACCGCGCCCGCGCGACGGTAAGGCGACGCTGCGGCATACCTGCTCCCATACCAATACCTGCGCCAGGCTCCCCAGTCCGGCGCCCCCGTACTCCTCGGGCACATCGAACATCCACAGACCCATTTCTTTGGTCTTCTTCTCCAGCCTTGCGCGGATCTCTGGCTTGAGCTCGTTGTTCTGTTGGCTTTGCATCTCGATGGGGATCAGTTCCTGATCGACGAACTTTCGGACCGTGTCCTTCAACATCTGCAGTTCTTCGGGCAGTCTAAAATCCATCACCATTCTCCATTTTGGATTTTAGATTTTCGATTTTCGATTCAATCCAAAATCCGAAATCCAAAATCAAAAATTAATCTATTCCTTCTTCTCCTCCCACTTGAACGCGCCGAGACCCGGCCGGTACTCTTTCCTGGCAAACTGCTGCAGTCCGGGCCTACCCCCTTGCTCGAGCTTGGTGCGGTCCGAAATGAGGCCGGAGAGTTCATAGGCAACTTCCGGGTTTGAATAGAAAGTATAATACCAGGCCTCTTTCACGGCCTTCAGGGCATGGGGACTCTTTTCGAGCAGGCAATTCGCGACCTCCTGCACCTCCTTATCCAGATCCGCGCGCGGCACCGCCCTGGTGATCAAACCGATGCGCTCCGCTTCCTTAGCGGTCAGAGTTTTTCCCGTAAGCGCGTAATAGAGCCCGTGCTTCGGCTGCAAGTGCTCCGTTAAAACGATCGTCACCTCCCCGCCGGGGAAATGGCCGAAATTGACTTCGGAAAGGCCAAAGTTTACGTCGTCGGCGGCAATCGCAATATCGCAGGAGGTGACGATCGTAAATCCACCGCCAAAGACCCAGCCATTGATGCGCGCGATCACCGGTTGCGGCATTTTGCGAATGTTCTCGTTGCGCCACTGGCGGGATTTTTCTCTGACTTCGTCGCGCACGCTGTCGGGCTGTGAATCCATTTCGAGAAAATACTGTTTGAGATCCTGGCCCGCGCAAAAGCTTTCGCCGGCGCCCGTGATCACGATCACCCGCGTGTTCTTGTCATAGCGCAGCTCGTTCAGCACCTCGTACATCTCCCGGTGAAGCTGCGGGCTCATCGCGTTGCGCTTCTCGGGACGATTCAACGTAATCGTCGTCACTCCGTTATCGTTGCCGACCAGAAGAGTCTGGTAGTTTGCCATAAACTGCCTCCTTTGGGGTTCTATCCTTCGAAATTTTTAACCGCATAGAACAGCATAGATCGCAAAAGGATTTGAGTGGCGCACTGAGCGCCTCGCGTACGAGAGATGGTCTCACCACGAAGCACACGAAGGCCACGAAGGATTTCGAAATTAATACTCCTGAATTTCATAATTTCGTGCTCTTCGTGACCTTTGTGGTGAAATCTCTGTGGCTATTTGGTTGAGACTCAGCCGTGCTGGGATCTCGGGATTTATCTCTCTTCAATCGTTTATCAATCTATACTTGCGCGCCTCGTAGCTGAACGTTCCCCTTTTGCTTAACGCCGGACGACTTCGCGGAGAAGCTTCTGCCACCTGTCGCTGGCCTTCTCGTATTGATCCGTACTGAGTCCTTTTTCCGGATACCACCGCGTGAACCCATAGTTTTTCGAGGACGACGCAAACCTGAATCGTTCCTCAAAGATTTTTTGCCCTTCGGGGCTGATCAGAAAGTCGGCAAACAGCAAAGCCGTGTAAGGATTGTTACTGTGAACTGGAACCGCCACGCCTCCGGCATTTGTGACAACTAAATCCAGAGGGACCCACTCCGTCGGCGCCCCTTTCGGTTTGGCGGCGAGCACGTGATTGCGGAAAATCGAAATGGATGCGGGCGTTTCGCCTGCCGCCATCAACTCGTGCAGCGCGCCGCCCGAAACCATATGCATCTTCATCTCCACGAGTTTCAGCTGCTTGACGTATTCGTCTCCTTTAGCGCGGAGCATGGCCCCGATCATCCGGACTCCCGTATCGTCCCCGCTGACAGCGATTTTGCCTTTGTGTTCCGGCTTCAACAAATCGGCGAAGGTTTTCGGCGCTTCCGCCGCCCGCATGAAATTCTTGTTATACCCGAACCCGATCAGCGATTCGCGATCGGTGGTCCACAGGACTTTGTCCTTGTCAGCCTCTTCTTTAGAGTCGGCCGGATAGTTCGCCAGATGTGGAGAGAAATAAGGGATGAGTAGTTTGTTATCCCTCATCACCATGAGCGTCGGCGGCGTCGTCTCGATCGCGTCAGCCAGGTTGCGCTTGGTTTGAGCCTCGGAAAGGATCCGCCGTAGCAGGTCCCTCGAACCGGTGCGGTAGGTTTCTACTTTAACCCCTGGATATTTGGCCTCGAAAATGGCGGCGATTTCCTTGTGGGCAGTAAGCGTGGTGTACCACATCAATTTGCCCTCTTTTTTCGCGCCCGTCTTGAGCAGCTCTTCTCGGTCCGCGCCGCGGTAATTGGCCAGCTCGGCGAGAGCTTTAGGCTGCGCATCGGCGAATGAAATCAAAAAGAGGGGCAAGACCGCTGTTAGGATAATGATTCTCATCATGCACCTCCTCAAGTCTTCGCTCTTCTTCGAGGGGAGGGAAGGGTAAACATTATTCGAGCACGCCGTCGCGCTGATGCGCGGCAATGGTTTCTTCGCTGTAGCCGATGACGTCCCGGAGGACAGCGACGCTGTCGCGGCCGAGTTCCGGGAACTCCCATTTCCGGGTAAGGCGGGCATTGGCAAATCGCAGCGGAAAATTGGGCAACACGACGCGCCCGAGCCTCGGGTTCTCCACGGCAACAATAAAACCTCTCTCCTTGAGATGGTCATCGGCGACAAGGTCGGCTCCGGTTTGCACGACTCCGCATGGAATACCGGCCCGCTGTAAGCGCGCCATGATTTCGTGCGGCTCCCGTTGCCGAGTCCACCGCTCTACGATCGGGTCGAGATCCTCTTGATGCCGAAACCGCCCCTCGAGCGTGTCGAATCGCCGGTCCTGTTGAACTTCGGAACCGAAAATCTGCGCGAGCGCGTGCCATTGATCATCGCTCTCGACGGCGATCGCGCACCAGCGATCCTCCCCTTTGCAGGGATAGCACCCATGCGGCGCGGCAGATAAAGAGCGGTTTCCCAGTGGCTGCGGATCGCGCCCGAGCGCCGCGGCTTCCATCAGGCTCGCGCCGATCATATACGCCGTGGCCTCGGCTTGCGCGAGATCGATGAAAGCGCCTTTGTTGTAGCGATCGCGGTAGAGCGCACCGGCGATGATGATCGCGGCGCACATCACACCTGAAACGTAATCCGGATACACGGTTTGTGATCCGATGGGCGGATTTGTCTTATCCGGATAGTTCCAAAGATACGTAAGACCGGTAAATGAAGTGATATTCGTTCCCACCGTAGAGTAGTGTCTTTTCGGCCCGGTGCAGCCCAGACCCGGCATCCGCAAATTGATGATATCGGGCTTCACCTTGCATAAATCCTCGTAAGCAATCCCCAGCCGCGCCATCACATCGACGCTGTAATTGTCGAGCACGGCGTCCGCGTGCCGGACCAGGTCGAGAAGAACCCTCGGCCCCTCGGGATGCTTGAGATTGATGGTGAGAGAGCGCTTGTTGCGATTGAACTCGAGAAAACGCGGCGACAGATTCGGATCTTCGCCGGTGCCAAAGAAGCGGAAGGGATCCATGCCACCCCGGCGAGATTCGACTTTGATCACATCGGCCCCAAGTTCGGCGAGAATCGTCGTTCCGTACGGGCCCGCAAGCACATGATCGAAGCTCACGATGCGCATGCCGTCGAGCGGGCCGTTGCCGTCTCTATCGCTTCCCTTGTCATTGATAACCCCCTCTATTGTCTCCCCCGAGACGGGGGAGATGGAAGAGGAAGTGTGCCCCGTGACGGGGGAGAGGTAGGAGGGGGATCTCTCCGCCGCGGCGAGAGAGATGGAAGAGGGTTTACCCCCTGCGACGGAGGAGGTGGAACGCCAACTATCGATCGCCGGTACGTGACCAACAGCGAGGCGTACTCCATCAATGACGAATGGCGCCGCCGGCTGTTTGATAGCGCCGAAACCAGGATAGTCCACTGAAGCCATGAAACTCCGGGTTTCAACGTGTTCGTCGCCAGTAAACCCCAGAGGACTGTTGACCCGGACACAAGGGATGCCTCGAGGCTGCAGCAAGTTGGTCAGCTCCTCAGTCGTGTGTTTTCGCGTAAAGGCCTCGACGGCCGAGTTGATCTTGTCGGCGCGGGCGCGCCGATACAGATTGTTGAGCCATTCAGGCGCGTCCATGTCGGCAGGA
>DASTOD010000171.1:0-2843 GCA_035762645.1 Binatia bacterium
AGCATACATTACGCCGCCAACGGGATTCACGAGCAGCGGCTTCCACTGGCGAAAGTCGTACTTGGCCGCCTTGTCTCCCAAGAGCACCGGAAAGTAATTGGTCGCCGAGCTGACCAGCACCATATTCCCATCCGGTTTGGCTTTGGAAGCAAACTCCATCATGCCCGGGATGCCTCTGCCGCCGCCAATGTTGCGGAAGTTGAATTTGGGGTTGCCGGGGATCTGTTTTTCAAGATAAGGGCCTATCGTGCGGATCCAGATGTCAGAACCGCCCGCAACGGGGAAGGGAATAATGACTTCGATCGTCTTCCCTTCGTAGTAGGGAGCTGCTCCCGGAGCCGGCGTGGCCAGCGCGAACAAAAACCCAAATGCGGCAAACCATCTCCAGATTAGGCCTCCGAGCTTGAAACCAATTTCCTTCATGTTGACCTCCTAAGCGAACTCCTGTCCCATACTGCCCAGGATCTTGTTCTGTCAAGGGGCGCCGCTTGCGCGGTTGCGGGTTTCGAGTCCCGAGTTTCGAGTTAAACGCGAAAGTCGACACATCAAATCAAATTGCTCAGTCTGTGAGCGCGAAGGTCTGCAGCGCTTCCGCCACCTGCCGGGCCGAGGCGCGCGCCTGATCCTGCGTCTCTCCAGGAAGCGGCTGCGAATAAATGAGCAGCCTGAGATCGGGGATCCCTCCGGCTTTTGCCTGTTTTCTGGCCGCCTCGGCGAAAACGTCGTGAACGACGACCGCCGTAGGTATACCTTCTTTTTCCAGCCTGATAGCGTCCCACACGGAGCCGCTGGTGCAGGACCCTCAGGCGCCGACACCTACAACCACCAGGTCTGTCCGCGTCTTGAGGTGGGCAATTTCACTGTCGGCCGCGGCGGGCGCGAAGGTGTTTTCCTTACGGAGGGAGAGAACGCTCTCGGGGTGATAAAGTTCCGCGAGAAGATCTTCGACGTGAGCCCAAAACTTGACGGCGGAAACGTGGCCGTTAAAGAGAAGGCCGAGCCGTCGCCCCTGAAGCTCGCCAATCCTAATTGGGCTGCGAAAAGCTTCTCCGTGGGGCTTCGCCACCGGGTTCATCATGCGAATCGACATCTTCGGCCCTCCCTTTCAAAATCCGAAATCCGAAGCTCGAAATCCGAAACAAACCCAAACCCTCAAATCCGAAATCCAAACGAGCTTGCCCCCTCCTTCATCCTCCCCCGCGCGACGCGGGGGAGGAAAGAGGTGGGGGTGCTTTTTTCTCATTTGAATTTGTTTCGAATTTCGGATTTCGAGCTTCGAGCTTTCATTTCTCTGCGCCTCGGCGCGAATCACTCCTCGTTGCGCCATGCTCAGCGGTGAAGATCGATTCTTTCCGTCTCGGCAAAACCCCCGTGTTGTCCCCAGCCGGGGATAAAGGCGCATATCCCGCTGCCTGATCCCCAACCGCCGGCGACCACGATCAGGAGATTTTCCGCTTGGCGAATCAGGGGAACCAAAGCCTCGTCGTCACCCGAATCCATGAAGTGGCTGAAGTGGAAGGGATGGGTTTCGCCAAGGTATTCGTTCGCCTTTACGAGACGCGCCGGTTTACGTGCCCGCTCGATAAGGGCTTCTTTGACATCTGACTTGCTAAAGCCCTTCTCCGCCAGATGTCGCGCTACCAGGGGCCCGATCACCAGGACCATGTCCCCGCCGGCCTGCATAGTGCTGTTGCCAACTGTCGCTAGCGAATCGGCCAGAACCGTGAGGATCTTCTCCGGTGAGCTGTATCCCCCTCCGGTCATAATATGATGCGGCGCCTCACCGGCAAAAACGGTCACGCAACTTTCTTCGGAATCGAATCCCCGATCCGCATGGAGCGGTCCCCACGGATTCCACTCCTTGTCCTCAGCGATGCAATACGACCACTTGCCGGGATGTCCGAGCACGGCCTTGTCGAGCTCACCGGTTCGCGCGCCGCCGATGTTCCAGAGAATCAACCGGATCGCCCTTCCGACGGCCGCATTCGTTCGACAGCCACCGGCAAAGAGGTTGTCACGAGAATTAAAGCCCAGCCGCTCGACCACTGGCCCACTAACGATGACGAGCGGCGCGGCGCAGTGGGTGGTCGCCTGAACGCCGTTCAAATTGAATCGTTCTTTCAACATGGCGCGCAGAGCCGCCAGAACCACCGGAACATATTCCGGAAGGCAGCCAGCCATCACGCAGTTGATGGCGATTTTTTCCAGCGTCGCGACGCCCTGGTATGGCGGTATGACTTCGATGACTTCATCCGAGGGCCGACCGAGGTAATCCAGCACTCGCTGCACCAGCCGTGGCGTCGGAAGGATGACCGGGAGGCCATCGGTCCAACCCAAACGATAGATCTCCTCTACCGCTGCCTCATAGTCTCCGACCTCTACGGTATCGAGTTTCGCCAGCTCTTCTAAAGGAGGGTAAGCCATCTTGCGGTGCTCAATCTCCCCGTATGTTGTGCTCGCGGACAACTTTTCCCCAGCGCGCGATCTCGGCAACGAGGAATTTCTGCAGGGCCTCGGGGCTGCTCACGACAAGATCCATGCCGAGGGTGTCGGCGAGCTGCTTACGCACGTCGGATAGGTTAAAGACCTTCACAAGCTCGGCGTGAAATTTATCCAGGATGGGCTTCGGTGTGCCGGTCGTGCCAAAGATCCCCCACCAGGCGAGTGCGGAAAATCCGGGGAAGCCCTGTTCGGCCAGCGCCGAAACGTCGGGCATGGCGTGCGAGCGCTTGTCGCCGGTTACGGCTAGAGCCCGTAGCTTCCCGCCCTTCACGTGCGGCGAAAGCACGGCAACCGAGGCGATGCCGGTCTCGACGTGACCGGCGGTCGCGTCCACGATCATC
>DASTOD010000172.1:0-6395 GCA_035762645.1 Binatia bacterium
ACGTACAGCCCTACCTTCCCCTGGCTGAGCTCCTTGTTCAACAGTCCGACGAGTCCCTCGGCTTCCCGATAGTAAAGCTCACGGGCCGCTTCATTGACGGCTTCCGGATCTCTTAATGGGCCTGCTTCACCCTCGTTGAACCGTCCCTTCAGTCCCCACTGATAAGCCTTGGCGGCGCCTCTGGAGCGTTCATGGCCGAATAAATCGAAGCAGACCGGTAGCCAACGGTTTATGATCTTCTGAACGATCTCAACGGGAACTTTCCCGGCCCGAAGAATTCTCTGCAGGCCGGTGAGGCCGGTCAGAAGATGAAAGGACTCTTCGTTCAACATCGGACCCATGCTGCCGCTCAGGGGTTCGAATCCCGAGTGGCTAAGCATCTTGAGCTGATACATCCCGTCCCGATCGACAAAAGCCGTAAAGGTAAAGAAATCGATCCAGTCCTCAACCGGTTCGTTAAAGGCTCCGAGCAGCCTTTCCTTTTTGTCGGCCCGCCGCTCGAGAAGCTTTCGCGCTTCGGCTTTTCCTTCGTCGCCGAAGTGGCGCACCAGGAGATAACTCATCTGCCAGCCGTGGCGCATTTCCTCGGCGTTGATCCTTACGATCGCGCGTAGATCTTTCTCTGTCGGGGCGGAATCTAGCAGCCTACGCTGCAACTCGACCGAGGCGAACTCCGTGTCTCCCTGGATTGCGATCAGCTTCAGCAGAAGATCCTTGACTTCAGGCCGCGGTATTTCTTTCGTATCCTGCCACTTCCGCGCGCCGCCAAATTCGCCGAAGCCGATCTCCGCTTGTTTCGAATCGGAGAACTTTTCGCTAAACTCATAGCCCTGAAGCACCGACGAAAATAGCTTCGTGTCGTAGTTGATGTCCTTTTGCCAGGTTTGAAATATGTCCTTCCAATCGTCGAAGGTTTCGATCTTTTTGCTTTCCATATTGAACCACCTCAGGGACTAAACTTGCGTAAGCCCGAGCTAACACATTTGATGCCAAAAGGCCAATTGTCATGCCACCGTATCTATCATTCTCTCTGGGATTCTTGAACCTTTACTGAGCCTTTTTCGCGCAATTGAGGAAAAGTCTCGGTCGTAACTTCAAATTTGCAACATCGGGTCATCGGAAGGGTCAGCAGCTTGCACCTTTCGATGAGTATTGATCTTAAAGAGCGGGCTACGCTCATGATGGAGATTTCGCGGAACAACGTTGGTAGAATGATTTGTCGCTACTTTCGCTGGATTTGTAAGGAACTTTCTAGAGGAAGGAGATCCCAGTGAAGAAACGTTCTTGGCTGGTCAACATCGAAGATTATGCGCCGCTCGTCGGCACGGACACGGTTGAGCGAATCATCCGCAAGGCCCAGCGGCTGCGCGGCCTCAGGGTCGTCAACATCAGCTCGACCTTCTATGGCGGCGGCGTGGCGGAGATTCTTTCCTCGGAAACCCTGCTGGCACGGAGTGTCGGCATCCGATCCGACTGGCGCCTGATCCAGGGAAGCCCCGATTTTTTCAGTGTGACGAAGAAGTTTCACAACGCCCTCCAAGGAGCAGAAATCAATTTCACAGAGCTCAAGAAGGAGGTCTATGAGGAGGTGGTGCTCCAGAACGCGCTGCGCATGGATCTGGATTGCGATTTGGTCATCGTGCACGATCCCCAACCTTTACCGCTGATTACCGATTACCGCCGTAACTGTCCCTGGGTCTGGCGTTGTCACGTTGACCTCTCCCATCCCAATCCGGAGGTGTGGGATTACCTGAAACAATATGTGGAGCAGTACGATGCGGTGATTCTCTCTCTACCCGAGTACTCCCGAGAACTGACGCCGCCCCAGGTGTTCATCATGCCGGCTATTGACCCGTTTTCCGTTAAGAATACCGAGCTGTCGGAGAACGAAATCAAAGACCGATTGACTCACTACGGCATCCCTGACGATCTCCCCATCGTGGCGCAGATCTCGCGCTATGATCGTTGGAAGGACCCAGAAGGAGTGATCGCGGCCTTCAAGCTCGCGCGCAGGGAGGTGCCCGCCACATTGGTGCTCTTGGGTAACGTGGCCACGGACGACCCCGAAGGACAGGAAGTGTTCGAGTCCGTGCTCCAACACAAGGAGGAACGGATTCTTATTCTTACCGTGGAAGATAGCGCTTTGGTCAATGCCCTGCAGCGCCGGGCAGCCGTGATTTTACAGAAATCGTTGCGTGAAGGCTTCGGCCTTACCGTGACCGAGGCGATGTGGAAGGGCGCCGCGGTGATCGGCAGCGGAGTTGGCGGGATAAAGCACCAGATCCAAGATGGAGTGAACGGCATCCTCGTCTCCTCCGTAGCGGAGGCAGCCGAGGCCATAGTCCGAATCCTCAAGGATAAAGGGCTCAGAGAAAGGTTAGGCGAGGCGGCGCGGGAATCCGTGCGCAGGCGTTTTTTGATGAGCCGGGAGCTGGAACAGAACTTGGACCTGGCCAGCGCGTTCGATGTTTGCTTTATCGCAAACCAGAAAAAACTGGCTTCGCTCAGCCTGGCGGCGCTTTCCGAATCGGCACCACGTTGAGCCTTGCGCCAATGCCCGCGATTATTTTAGTTAAGGCGAAACAGCGGCCGCGAACGAGACCTTTCGGACCGTTGCAGAACGAAACCTGCAACTGTTGTCACCAGACGCTCGTCAATCAACAAGCGTGAGAAGGCCCATCACTGCGATGCCGATCGCAATCAGGCTGGTCTGGAGCATGAGAGCGCGCAGACTGCGATCATGCTGCAGCTCGGGAATCAGATCTGCCGCGGCGAGGTAAACGAATCCCCCGGCGGTGATCGGCAATAGAGAGGCCGTGACGGCCTCCTGAGCCAGCGACCCGGCTACCAGCGCGATCGAGGTGCCCAAGATGGCGACGCTGGCAGATGCCAGATTGAGCAAGATCGCATTTCGCACGCTGAGACCGCTGTGAATGAGGATGGCAAAGTCGCCAAGCTCCTGGGGAATTTCGTGAAGCAGCACGGCGATGGTCGTCGTTACGCCGAGTGTCGGACTCGCGAGATAGCTTGCCCCAATCAATACCCCGTCTATAAAGTTGTGAACTACATCGCCAAGAATGTTTATCGCCGCCAACTCGGGACGTCTGATCGCGAAGTGTAAATGGTGAGGCTCGTGCAGCCCTCCGTTTTGATGACCGAGCAGCTTCTCTACTACAAAAAAGACCATCATTCCGCCGAGGATCAACAACGACGCTCCGAGAGGCGGGTGCTTCGGTTCATTAACAGCGAAGATTTCGGGTATGAGATGAATGAAAGCGTCGCCAAGGAGCGCGCCGACTGCAAAGCTGATGAAAAAGCTCGCCAACCTCCGGACGCGCGCCTCGGCCATCCCGAGCGTGACAAGCCCAATGAGCGCCACGAGACTCACCAACACCACGCTGGCGATCGCGAGGAAGGAGGTCACCCGGCACCCCAATGGCTCAGTTGCTTGAACTCGGTCACCAGCCAAAGCACATGGCTATACAAACAGAGGGTGTTGGTCGCGAGCACTTTCTTATTGCTCCTCCGCTGAAGCGTCGGATCCAGTGAGCCGGTTTCCTTCCAGTATACTCAGCCGGTCGGCTCGCTCAAATTGGTGCTTAGCGAATTCCAACGCCGGCGTCAGACTTTAGACGATCTGATCCGGTGCCTTTGTAGTGATTTTCGCCCTGTCCCAGCGCGATCATACTATAGAATTGGATTTCTCTCCTTTCTCTTCTCTTGAATTGACTTTCCTTCCCCTCTGACACTAGAGTCCCACTGTCCAGAGTCTCCAAGGCTCGATCCAAGTGCCAGGAAAGGGTTCGGATATGGCGCAGAACCGATTGCTCGATGCCGACTCGCATGTCAGCGAGCCGCTGAACCTGTGGAAAGAGCGACTGCCGGTAAGGTATCGCGACATAGCCCCGCGCATGATGACCGAGTACGAGGGGTGCCCAGGGGCGTGGTGGCTCATTGAACAGGACCGTCCGCCGCATAACGTGATATTGGGTTTCGGCGCCAACAAGAGCATCGAAGAGCTTACTAAGCTGTTGAACAGCTTTTCTTACGCCGGCGCTCATCGCGGTGGATGGGACCCTGCACAACGCATCAAGGACATGGACCAGGACGGTGTGTCGGGCGACGTTCTCTATACCACACTCGGCTTTCGCATGTTCTGGATCCGGGACGCCGGCTTTCAGAGGGCCTGCTTCGAGGTGTACAACGATTGGCTCGCCGAGTTCTGCGCCCATTCTCCCGCGCGGCTCAAGGGGCTGGGACTGATCTCTCTCTATGATCCCAAACAAGCCGCGCAAGATTTGGCGCGGTGCCGGAAAAAAGGTCTGGCCGGAGCGGTCGTGTGGGCTTCGCCGCCCGAAGCATTGCCGTTTTTCTCGGAGGTCTACGATCCGTTTTGGGCGGCCGCCCAGGAGCTCGCAATGCCTCTTAGCCTCCACGAATTCGCCGGCTTTCAATGGGTGGATTGGGACTCGACCGCGGAAAAACGCACTGTGTCGCAAGCCATCAACTCCCATGAAGTTGAGAAAACGTTCGCCACCTTGATCCTGTCTGGGGTTCTCGAACGATTCCCCGGTCTGAAGGTGGTCTCGGCGGAACTCAATTGCGGTTGGTTGCCGTTTTTTCTGTTCCGCATCGACGAACGTTTCGCCGCTACCGGGATACGCTTTCGCGGTACTCCTTTTAAAACCAAGTTGACGCTCAAGCCGAGCGAGTATTTTCGCCGCCAGCTCTACGCCACTTTCATTGACGATCCTTTCGGTGTTGAGCATCGAGACGAAATCGGCGTGGAGAATATCCTCTGGTCGTCGGACTTCCCGCACAGCGCGACTTTCTGGCCGCACTCACAGGAGAAGATCGCCAAGGATTTCCAGAACGTCGCCCAAGAGGATAAAGAGAAAATACTCTGGCAGAACACCGCGAAGCTCTACGGCTTCGACCTCGATTAAAGGGCTAAGAACATCCGCGTTATGCGTCGGTAACGTTCGCTAAAATTCCCTCGCCCGATGGGAGACGGTTAGGGTAAGGGAGTGAGTATAGCGTGGTAAGTGTTTAACTTTGAACCTTGAACCAGGAGAAAATACTTATGACAACCGTTGAACCACGCGGGGCAGTCCATTGGATCGATCACTATGTGGTCGGCACGAACGACATGGCCGCCTGGGCCGACTGGGCGGTGAATGCCACGGGCATCGCGCGCCAACCGTTGATCGGGCTCACCACGGCAGCCCGGAAAAGGAACGTGAAGATAACGTGCTTTTTATGGTGGCAGGGTGGATCGTGCCGCATCGGCGCATTTCTGCAGCCCGAGATCTATCCGCCGACAAAAGAGCTGGGTAAGGAGCTGCCACGCTGCGGCTTTTACATCTGGCCCGAGGATATCGACACACACTTGGCCCGACTCGACCGACACAAAATCCCGCACACGGACGCGATCAAGACGGCCGCCGACGGTGAGGAAGGAACCGTCATCTATCTCGCCGACTCGGACGGCAATCAGTATGAGTTTTGGGCGCCCGTGCATATGCCTGAAGGCGCCATGGAGATCTGCACCTCGGAAAAAGTCGGCCGCATCAGTCACGTGGTGCATGGCGCCCGCGAGCTCGGACGAACCGCGGCCTTTTTTGAGAAGTACTGCGGCATCCAGCCGGAGCAGCACCCCAAGACCTCCGAGGGAACCCTGGTGCTCCGTTTAAGAGCGGGTGCCCGGATCGTCTACAAGCGGGTGGACCGCGTTGACGAGCGGGTTTCCGGACATGGCGCCTGGTGGGACATGCATACCGCGCTGACGGTGCACCAAGAGGAGTTTCTCCCCAACTACCAGCGCATGTGGGAAGGACTGCCGGAAGAAGAAGGTTACAAGGCGGACCTGTCCCTTTCTCTGGAACAGCAAGAGGCGCTTCCCGCCCGCACGGGTTTACATCGCAGTCCGGTGGGCCTCAGGTGGAAAGAGATCTGTGATCGCGGCGATGAGTTTTATGACTGGGACTGCCACGCCTTTCACTTCATTGGCGGCAAGCCGCTGAAAGATGACGGTTCGCTGGCATTGTACGAGGCCATCGAACAGGAAGCCTATTTGCGTGAGCTCGCGGAGTCTCTCAACAAAAGCGCTCAGCCGGGATTAATGAAAGGGCTGGGCAACGAAAACCCATTCAAGCCTCGCGAAGGTTGAGTGGTCCCCCTCCTTGATCCTTCTATGGGGGCTCCGAGCTTCGCATGAACACAGTGAGGGCGTTTTTGCGGCGTAGCCGCGCTGGATGATTCATGGTGTAATGGCATTTTTACTTGTTGATTCCTAGAACCCGAGCCTCAGAAAATTGTGCAAGCTGCGAAAACTTTGGTAGTACAGAACACATCGAAGTAAAAAGTTGGGACTTTCGCGACTCCGCTTCGTGATT
>DASTOD010000173.1:0-9162 GCA_035762645.1 Binatia bacterium
ACCGGCGCCGACTACGTTGCTCTAGGTCATTGGAATCAGGCCGTCCAAGTGGGCAACGGTGAAATTATCGCCTACTACTCCGGCTCGCCCGAATATGCCGGCACCGTGAACGTCGTGCGCTTTCGCCGCGATCGGGTCGTCGACGTCAGTCAAACCGCCCTAAACGGCGTTACGCGTTGAGATTCACCGCAGAGACGCGGAGTAGTACACAGAGCCATCTTTATAACTTGTTCATCAATCTTCCTCTTACTAAGTTCGAATTCCCCCTCCTTCATCCTCCCCCGCGGCGCGGGGGAGGAAAGAGGTGGGGGCTGCACCTCCGTGGGAAATGAGTCTTAGTCGCTCGGACCCAAATCAAAAACCGGGTTCTTGGGCTTCTTTCCTTCAAGAACCCGGACCACTTCTTCCGCGGCGCCCCACTCGCCTCGCTTGGAGGCTTCCAAAGTGGCCGCTCCTATATGAGGCGTGAAGATAACGTTATCGAGTTGGAACAATGGATGGTCCTTTTCTGGCGGCTCGTTTTCCACCACATCCAGTGCCGCGCCTGCGATCCGTTTTTCTGTGAGCGCGCGGTAGAGCGCTTTTTCATCAACAATGCCCCCGCGGGCCGCATTGATCAGATAGGCCGACGGTTTCATGCGCGCGATCTCTTGTTCACCGACCATTCCCTTCGTCTCGAGAGTAAGCGGGCAATGAATCGTCACGAAATCACATTCCTTGAGAAGATCCTCCAGCCCGACCCATCTTCCGCCCAACGCCGTGACATGCGACTCGGGTATATAAGGATCATAGACGGCAAGCCTCATTTCGAACGCGCGCGCCCGCAGCGCGACCCTGGTCCCGATGTTTCCCATGCCGATAATGCCGACCATCTTATTGGCGAGTTCGATTCCGATAAACTTAAGGTAGTCGCCCCAACGGTTTTCTTTAACCGCGCGGTTCGCGTCCATCGTGTGTCGCGCCAGAGCGAGCATCTGGCCAAAGACCAGCTCTGCGACCGATACCGCATTGCTCCCGGGCATATTGGTCACCCACACGTTGTATTCGCGCGCGGCTTCCAGATCGACCCGCGACGGATCGACGCCCACGCCGGTGCGCGCGACGATTTTAAGGCGTCCCCTGCTCTGCTCGATGTGCTCTCTTGTGATTCTGCCCTTCCTGCTGATCACCGCATCGACGGCGGGCGCTTCCCGCGTCCAGAGCTCCGGCTCACTCCAAGGATCGACGATTACCAGCTCAGCTTTTTCGCCGAGCCATTTCAGCACGTCGGGTTGAAATTTCTCCACCAGTACACGGCCAAGAATCATGATTCACTGCCCCTTATTGGTTGACGATTATAGATAGCGTTAAGTACTAGCAGGCTGCTGAAAAACTCTCTCTCGACCGGCTGAGCCTGCCCTGAGTTTATCGAAGGGACGAACGGAGAGAGTTGAAATGATTAAGAAAATTCCGTTCATGCTGAGGTTCTCGAAGCATTCCTATCTTTTTTCAGCAGCCTGCTAGCTAGAGGTCCTGTAGAGTGTATCCCAGTACATGAGCTCGTAAGCCTGGAGCAGCCGGGCCGCGCGCTGGATCAGCCGCGGCTCGGAGCCGCGATCGACCCCTTGCTGAATAACGCTCAGCGCGTTGGCTTCAAACGTAGCTGGAGGAGAGGCGAAGAGATCGAAAAAAGCGACCTCCTTTTCTCCGAGCCCGAAGCGCTCCTGCAAAATGCGGCTCAGCCGGCCACAGTTCTCACCCCACGCTGGAAAATTGATCAGGTAGGCAGCAGCAATCTCGGCGTCAGAGGCATAGAGCGCAAGCCACGCCATGTAGCACGTATAGGCGTGAGCACCGGGCAATGGCTCGTGCTCGCGGAGTTGAGGTTCGCTTAAGCCGAGGGCACGGGCGAACGTGAGCAGGGCATCCCAGGCAGCTCTTTCGCCCTGCAGGATGCCAAGAAAAAAATCACGGCTCGGCGCGCTACCGAAGCGGCTGACCAGATAAGCGGCGCTTTTGAGATCGCTCGCTATGATATTGTATTGCTCGCCTGCGAAAAGGCGGAGATTCTCCCGGCCAATCTTTCCTTCCTCCAGAGCCTGCACGTTTGGATGGCGAAGAAGCTGTTCGGTGACGGTCTGCAGATCTTGCCGGATCTTCTCTACGAGCACTTTGGCATCAACCATAGCACCCTCCTTACTGGATCACCTTGTCCGCCTACCTTACCATTGTGGCTTCCCCTCACGTCTGACGCCTCACGCCTCACCGAATTATTTTATCAGCTCTGGCTAAGACGCCGGGTGGAATCGTACGACCGATCTGCTTCGCCGTTTTCAAATTGATCACCAGTTCGAATTTCGTCGGCTGCTCAACGGGAAGATCAGCGGGCTTGGCGCCTTTGAGAATTTTATCCACGTAGGTCGCGGCCCGACGATACAGATCGGGAATGCTCGTTGCGTAGGCCATGAGGCCGCCGGCGAGCACATACTCCTGCTCCGTATACATTCCCGGTAGCCGGTGTTTTGCCGCCAACTCGATAGTTCTCAATCGGTGAGTGTTGAAAAATCCGCCGCCGCCTCCGATGAAAGCGTCCGCATGGCTCTTTGCAATGGATTGGAATGCGTTTTCCAACTCCACGAGGGTTCGTACCTCTAGAAAAATGAGCTCTACGTTTAGAGACCGCGCTGCGCTCTCGGTTTCTTTAATGGCGCCGGTCTCACTCCGTGGATCCGAGAAAATGGCGGCCCGAGAAAGCTTGGGAAGGGCTTCCTTGAGCAACTCCAACCGCTTGCCGGCCAAGTCGATGGAAATCGAACTCAATCCGGTGATGTTCCCGCCGGGACGTGCGAGACTGGCAACGAGCCCTGACTGAACAGGATTCCCCGGATTCGTCATCACGATCGGGATGGTGCTGGTGGCTTTCCTGGCCGCGCGAGTCGGTGAGGTCCCCGCGGTAACGATACAGTCCACCTTGAGACCAAGTAGCTCGACCGCGAGAGCAGGAAGTCGATCGGTATTCCCTTCTGCAGATCGGTACTCAATGGCGATGTTTTTCCCTTCGATATGACCAAGCTTCCGCAGTCCTTGGCGGAAGGCATCAAGCCGCGGTGATAGGGAAGAAAGAGAAGCGGTCGAAAGAAAACCGATCCGCGGTACTTTCTTCGGCTGCTGCGCATCAACGGGACCGCAAAGCGCAAAGAACACAGCGCCAAGCGCAAGGAAGAAAATCGCTTTGCCGACTACTGACCACGGACTACAGACTACTGCCCTTTTCATCAACGCTTCCTCTTATCTTCGGCTGATTTCTGACCGCCGACCTCCGACCTCTATTTTGGCCCCTTACGCCTGACACCTCACGACTTACGCTTATGCCTGCTTGACCGGAGATCTGCTCTCCTCCATAATGGAAGCATTTTGGAGGAAACATGGCTACCCTGAATATCAAAAATCTGCCGGATCGCCTGTACCGAAAGATTCAGGCACGCGCGAACAGGGAACATCGGTCTATTGCCCAAGAGGTTATTCATATTCTTAGCCTTGCGACGGACAATACCAAACCCCTCTCTATCCTGGAACTCCAGGGTCTAGGAAAAGAAATCTGGCGCGATGTGGACGCAAGCAAACATGTTAAAAAGGAACGACGCGGGTGGGATTGATCGAGGACCTTAAGCCCGGACCCGTCGCCCTTGATACGCAGGTTTTCATATACTTCATCGAGGAAGATAAACGTCTCCTCCCAGTTGTGAAACCTCTGTTTGAAGCTATCGATCATGGCACCCTACTTGCGGCGACATCCGGTCTGACTTTGATGGAGGTTCTCGTTGTACCTTATCGGACCGGCAATATTTCACTTGCCGATCGCTATGAGGCATTATTAACAAGGAGTCGAGGGCTCCGTTTTATCGATATTGACCGCCCCCTCCTCAAAGCCGCGGCGCAACTTCGCGCAGCATTTAGAATAAAACCTCCCGATGCTATTCAGATAGCCGCTGGGATGGTTGCGAATTGCGGCGCATTTTTGACGAACGACCGAAGAATTCCTTCCATACCGGGATTGAAGATCTTTCAGATCAAAAACTATTTCCAGCCGATAACAACCAAACGGAGCTAAAACCTTCCAACCTCATGGTTTTTCCCCGATGTTTTTGCTGACAACTGACCACGGACTACAGACTACTGCCCTTTTCATCAACGCTTCTCTTATGTTCGCCTGTTCTCTGACTTCCGACCTCTGATCTCCGACCTCTCTGTTTTCTCTCATGCCCCTTACGCCTGACGCCTCACGCCTCACCGAATTACTCTGTCCGCCCGGTACAGCACCGACTGCGGAATTGTGACGCCGATCTGCTTCGCCGTCTTGAGATTGATCACCAGCTCGAACTTCGTCGGCTGCTCCACTGGAATGTCCGCGGGCTTTATGCCCTTGAGAATCTGATCAACAAAAACTGCAGCGCGCCTGTACATGTCGGGAAAGCTCGGCCCGTAGGCCATGAGGCCCCCGGCCTCTGTGTATTCTAATGTCCCGGTCACAGCCGGCAGGCGGTGCTTCGCCGAAAGATCTGCAATTCGTTTTCGGTGAGTGGTGAACACCGGGTCATTTAGGACGAGAAGTGCTCTCGTGCGCTCTCTCGCCACCGCTTCGAAGGCGCGGTCGATCTCGTCGGGGTCTCGCGCCTCTACGCGCTGAAGTCGCACGCCCAATGTTCGGGCTGCGTCTTCTGTCTCTCGCAGCTGGATGGCCTGAAAAATTGGATTGGCCGGATTCCAGAGAGCAGCGACTCGGGAAATCTTGGGAAGAGTTTCCTTGAGCAGTTCTAGCTGTTTGCCGACTACCTCGGCAGTCATCGACGATGTTCCAGTGATATTCGCGCCCGGCTGCGCCAAGCTGGCGACGAGGCCGGCACCCACGGGGTCGGCAACGCCAATCATGACGATGGGAATCGTCCTCGTTGCCTTCTTGGCCGCCAATGAAGCTTGCGTAACCACAGCCACAACAATATCAACGTTGAGGCGGACTAGCTCCACCGCGAGATCGGGGAGCTGCTCAAACCTCCCTTCCGCCCATCGGTACTCAATAATGATGTTCTGTCCCTCTTTGTAGCCGAGTTGACCAAGTCCTTGTCTGAAAGCTTCGACGCGAGAATCGTCGTAGGTAGGACTTAAGAATCCTATTCGGGAGACTTTCTTCGGCTGCTGCGACCCGACTTGAGAAACAGTAAGCAGAAGGACAGTGGGCAGTAGGCAGATCAAGACAAGAGCTCTTCTACTCATGCGCCTTCACTCCTGTTCTCTTGCTGCTCACTGCTCTCTGCTTACTGCCTACTGTCATTTAATGATCCTGTCCGCGCGCGCCAGCACATTGGGCGGAATCGTCAGGCCGATCTGCTTGGCGGTTCTCAGGTTGATGACTAGTTCAAATTTAGTTGGCTGTTCGACGGGAATGTCGGCGGGCTTGGCACCTTTCAAAATTTTATGCACATAGGTGGCGGCGCGCCGGTCCAAGTCGACCAGGTTGACCCCATAGGCCATGAGCCCTCCGTCGTCCACATATTCTGAATTGCGGTAGATTGTCGAAAGCCGGTTCCTTACGGCCATTTCTGCAACCTGTTTTCGATGAGAAGCGTAGATGGCGCTCCCCAGCACGAGGACTGCGTCAGCCCTTCCCTTGACCGCGGCTCGGAACGCGGTCTCGATATCCTTGAGATCTGCCACGTCCAAGTATTGAAGCTTCACTCCAAACGCGCCTGCGGCAAGTTCGATCTCTCTTATGGTTTGCTCGTTGCCTTGGGTGGTCGAAGTTCCGAGAACCGCCACGCGCGAGAGCTTGGGAACAGTCTCCTTCAGAAGCTCCAGCTGTTTTCCACTGATCTCCGGGGCCAGCATTGACAGTCCAGTGATGTTCCCGCCTGGCCGCGCAAGGCTAGCGACGAATCCGTTTCCAACGGGATCGATATCGCGCGCCATGACGATGGGAATCGTAACGGTTGCTTCCTTCGCAGCGCGGGTGGGTGACGGACCACTTGTGACGATGATGTCTACCTTAAGACGCACCAGCTCGGCCGCGAGCGAGGGGACGCGGTCCAGTTTTCCATCTGCAAACCGAGACTCGATCACAATGTTCTTGCCCTCCACGTACCCAAGTTCTCTCAATCCCTGCCGGAACGCCTCGGCGCGCGCCGCGACAGACGAAGGGGAAACCGTGTATAGGAACCCGATCCGGGCGACTTTCGCCGGCTGTTGCGCGTGCAGTGGAACGCAAAGCGCAAATAGCACGACGCTAAGCGCAAGGAAACTGACGACAGACCACCGACTACAGGCTACCGACTTCTTCATCACGCTTCTCTTATCTCGCTTGATCTCTGACTGCCGATCTTTGCTTCGATCTCCGAATGCGCCTTACCCCTGACGCCTCACGCCTTACGCCTACTTGATGACTTTATCCGCCCGCGCCAGTACGTTCGGCGGAATCGTGAGACCAATCTGCTTCGCGGCTTTCAGACTGACGATGAACTCAAACTTCGTCGGCTGCTCGATCGGTAGCGCAGCAGGCTTGGCCCCTTTCAGAATCTTGTCGACGTGGTGGAGAGCTCGTTGCAGGTTCTCCGCCTGGCTCGGGCCGTAGGCCATGAGCCCGCCGGCATCCACGTACGGTGAAGTTTCGTACATTGCCGGCAACCGATTCTTTGTCACCAATTCCACAAGTTGCTTCCGATTGAGCGAGGTCAACGGGTCTGTGATGACAAACAGCGCGTCCGGCCGCTTACCTATCATCTCCGAAAAGACGCCGTCGAAATCCCTGGGTTCACGGACCCCCGAAGCTTGCACTGCCACCCGCAATGCCTGCGCCGCTAGCTCAATCTCCCGAAATTTAAGGGTCATACCAAGATCCGCCGCATTCCAAAGGACCGCAACGCGGACCAACTTCGGAAAGGCTTCTTTCAACAGCTCGAGACGTTTGCCGCTCAGCTCCGCTTCAAAGGCGCTCACCCCGGTGATGTTTCCTCCTGGCCGAGCAAAGCTAGCGACAAGTCCGGTGGCAACCGGATCGCCGGCCCCCACAACAACGATGGGGATGGTTGAGGTCGCTTGCTTGGCGGCGAAAGCTGCGGGAAACGACCGCGCCAGAATCACGGCTAGAGGGAGGCGCGCGAGCTCGACCGCAAGTTCCGGAAGGCGGTCCAATTGTCCATTCGCATACCGGCGCTCAATGGCGATGTTCTGACCTTCCACGTAGCCCAACTGGCGCAAGCCTTGGTCGAACGGTGTGGGGGATGAGGGTGGCGAGGGAGAGTCCCACGTCAACAGGCCGATCCGGGGAATCTTTGCTGGCTGCTGCGCCCAGGCTGGAAAGCAAAACGCCAAGAGCCAAGCGCCAAGCGCGAAACAAAACTGGACGACAGACCACGGATCACAGTCTGCTGACGTTTTCATTGACGCGTCCTCCTATCTTCGGCTGACGTCTGACCCCGACCTCCGACCTCTGGTTCCTAGCCGCTTACGCCTTACGCCCCCACGCCTCACCGAATCAGTTTGTCCGCCCGCGCGAGCATGGTCGGCGGGATGGTCAGGCCGATCTGCTTCGCAGCTTTCAGATTGATTATCAGCTCGAATTTTCTCGGTTGCTCCACCGGCAAGTCAGCGGGCTTCCCGCCTTTGAGAATCTTGTCCACGTAAGTCGCGGCGCGCCTGTCCAAGTCTAAAATACTCACGCCATAGCTCATTAGTCCGCCGTCTTCCACAAATTCTCGCCTGGGGTATGTCGCCGGGAGCCGGCTCTTCAGCGCGAGTTCTGCAAGCCGTGCTCGCTGCGCATACAAAACTGGACTCTGCAGCACGAGAACTGCGTCAGCCCGCTCCTTGCTCACGGCTCGAAATGCACTCTCAATATCCTTCGGATTTTGTGTATCCAGGTATTGAAGCTTCACCCCGAACGCCCCTGCGGCGAGTTCCATCTCTTTTAAACTTTGTGCGGTGCCCTGTCTGTTTGACGTCCCGATGACAGCCACTCGGCCGAGCTTGGGAACGATCTCTTTCAGAAACTCCAATTGTTTTCCGCTTGTTTCCGGGGAAAGGGTCGACAATCCGGTAATGTTCCCGCCGGGTCGGGCAAGACTGGAGACGAAGCCACTGCCAATAGGGTCATCATCAAACGTCATGACAATAGGAATCTTAGCAGTTGCTTCTTTAGCGGGACGGGTTGCTGTTGGACCACTGGTGACGATGACGTCCACCTTAAGACGCACTAGTTCGGCCGCTAGCGCGGGAAGACGATCGGATTTTCCGTCTGCGTGTCGCCGCTCAATGACAATATTTTTCCCCTCCACGTACCCGAGTTCACGCAGACCCTGCCGGAACGCATCCATGCGGAGCGCAACTGTTGAAGGTGAAGAAGCGATGAGGAATCCTATCCGCGGAACTCTCGTCGCCTCCTGCGCCTCGCCCGACGAGCAAAGCGCATAGAGCATCGCGCATAGCGCGACGCAAAACCTGACGACTGACCACGGACTACGGACTACTGGCCTTTTGATCAACGCTTCCTCTTATCCTTTGGCTGACCTCTGACCCCCTGATCTCCGACCTCCGTCACCTGATCACTCGATCCGCCCGCGCCAAGACGTTCGGCGGAATCGTAAGACCGATCTGCTTCGCCGCCTTGAGATTGATCAGCGGCTCAAACTTAGTCGGTTGTTCGACAGGCAGATCGGCCGGTTTAGCGCCCTTCAGGATCTTGTCTGCATAGATTGCCGTACGGCGGTACTCGGCGGCATAGTTTACACCGTAGGACATAAGGCCTCCCTTCTCGACGTCTTCGTTGTTCGAATAGATTGACGGCAAGCGATGTTTAGCCACCTGCTTTAATATACGTTCTCGGTGCTGTACGTAGCGTGCGTGCGGTATCAGAACGAGAGCGTCGGCGCGCTCTTGGATCATCGCCAAAAACGCGCTGTCAATGGTATCCGGATCTAGCGCCCTCAGAACTTGGAGCTTCACGCCGAGCGCGCGCGCCGCGGCTTCCATCTCTTTGTATTCGTTTGTAGCCTTAAATTTGCTCGACGTGGTGAGGACAGCAATGCGTTTAATCACGGGAACTGCCTCCGCGAGTAGCTCCAAACGCTTCCCGCTTAGCTCCACGCTCATAGCATACACTCCCGTGATATTTCCGCCCGGACACGCCAGACTGGC
>DASTOD010000174.1:0-7602 GCA_035762645.1 Binatia bacterium
TCTTTGACTGAGCCACTGGAACCCGCGCGTTGCGGAGTTTAGACTTAGCTTGTGGAACCCGTAAAACTCGAAGTGTTTTCCGACTACGTATGACCGTTCTGCTGGCTGGCGGAGCCGGCCGTGCGTGAACTGGCCGAGAAAGATCCAACTCTCGCCATCGTCTGGCGCGCCTTCGAGCTACGCCCCGACCCGGTGCCGACGCTCGACCCGACCGGCGACTATTTGCACAGAGTCTGGGGCAGCTCGGTCTACCCTCTCGCAGCCCAAATGGGGGTCGACATCAAGCTTCCCCCCGTACAGCCCCGCTCGCGCCGGGCGCACCAAGCCGCGCACTGGGCGCGCCGCCATGGCAAGTTTCGGGAGTATAACGATGCGCTCTTTCGCGCGTTCTTCCAACGCGGCGAGGACATCGGCAATACCGACGTGCTTGCTCGCTTAGCGTCAGATA
The DNA here is from genome assembly GCA_035762645.1 of Binatia bacterium. Lineage (GTDB taxonomy): Bacteria > Desulfobacterota > Binatia > UBA9968 > UBA9968 > DASTOD01. Next base: position 449 of record DASTOD010000174.1, read on the forward strand.
TCGGGCTCGCAGGCGACGACTTGCGAGAGGCGCTCGACAACGATTTGTATCTTGAAAACGTGCTCGCGGATGAGCGGGAGGCAAAGAAGCTGGGGCTCAGAGGAGTGCCCGCCTTCGTCGCGAATCGAAAAATCGCGCTGAGCGGAGTGCAGTCCCTCGAAAGTCTGCAAAAGCTCGTCGAACACGCACGGTCGTTGTCGTAATACGCCCGGACCGGCTTAGTAGAAGTGACCGTATCGCCTATCCGCAATCGCTAAACATGCTCGCAGGGAACTTGATCCAGATTGCCGGGGTCATCGACGCCGCCGAAGCACAAATGCTTCAGCAATGCGGCGTTCGCTACCTGGGATTTCCGCGTCGGCTGCCGGTCCACCGTGAGGATCTCACCGAGGAAGAGGCGGCGGCGATTATCAAGAGCCTGACGCCGCCGGTATTCGGAGTGCTGATCACGTATCTCCATGAGGCGAGCGAGATCGCCGCCTTCTGCCATGCGCTCGGCACCCGGACCGTGCAGCTCCATGGCGACATCGAGCGCGATGAGCTGAAACGCCTAGAAACGCTCGATCCGAACTTGACTGTGATCAAGAGTCTCGTCGTCGGAATGCGCGATCACGAAGCTCTCGAAGCAACGCTGCGGGAGCTATCGCCGTTTGTCGATGCGTTCATCACCGACACGTTCGATCCAGAGACCGGCGCATCCGGCGCCACCGGTAAGACTCACGACTGGCGCGTGAGCAGACGCCTGGTGGAACTTGCCGATCGACCGATTATTCTCGCCGGCGGCCTCACGCCGGAGAACGTCAAGAGAGCGATTCTGGAAGTGCGCCCGGCCGGGGTCGACTCCCACACCGGCGTCGAAGACCCCACCGGTCGCAAGAGCCGTGAAAAAGTCCAAAAGTTCCTGTCGGAAGCGAATGAAGCTTTCGACCTCGTCAAAGCAAAGTAGCGACCATCAAACTCTGTCCGAACTGGCTCACGCATGACGCAACAATGCTTCAATACAAGACCTGACCCGGTGCATGCAGACATTGAAAGCATGGTCCTCGCGCAAAATAAGGAGTTCTGGCGATTCAGGACCGCGCTCACAAAGAAGGAGAAAAAAAAGGATTTACCAAACTCGAGGACTTGCCTGATTAGGGATGCGACTGGTTCCGCATAGGGATCGCCAACGAGCGCTGCTCGAATCTGTTAAACGATTTGAACGGACCGCACCGATTGAACGGCTGGAACGGTTGGAACAAATGTTTATGCTAAGGCGTTTTGCCTCGGTGGGTGATCCCGAATAATTCGTCCCAACTGAAACAACAGGACCGCGCTCTCGCGTTGACCACGTGACAGCACTGATGATCGAAAATAAGTCAATAACTCATGCCTGATCATCCCATACCGTCTTTCAAGACCTGAACAACAAGTCAATAGCTCAGTCTGACCCTGAGCCTCCGAGTCGGGAAGCTTCCACGTATTTGTCGTCTTGCAGTGACCTGACCCTATGCTAGGCTGATTTTATATAGGTACGTGTCAGGCCGCCTTCCAGCGGGTATTCGAGGCGGACACTGGTAGAGGACAGGTATGAATCCACAGCGAATCGTAATCATCGGAGCCGCCCTAGCCGGCGCGACCGCTGCCGTGACGCTGCGGGAGCAGGGTTTCGACGGTGAGATCCAGCTCATCGGCGCCGAGCGCCAGCTGCCGTACAACCGCCCGCCGCTCTCCAAGGCTTACCTACGCGGTGAGGTGCGCCTCGAGGACCAGTTGGTAAACCCGCCCGGCATCTATGCCGAGAAGGGTATCCAGCTAAGGCTCGAAACGCGCGCCACCGCCATCGACTTCAAGAAGAAGCACGTGGAGGTGGAAGATGGTGAGCGGATCGCCTATGACCGGCTGCTCGTGGCAACCGGGGGGCGGAACCGGCCCGTCTCGATACCCGGCGCGGAGCTGAACGGCGTGCTGCAGCTGCGGACGGTGGAAGAGTCAGACCAAATCCGGGCCCGAGCGCAACGGGGTCGGCGGGCCGTCGTGGTCGGGCTAGGCTTCATCGGTTCCGAGGTGGCGGCTTCACTCCGCCAGCTCGGCGTCGAGGTGACCGCGCTGGCACCGGACGAGGCGCCGCTGACCAGAGTCCTCGGTAGAGAGGTGGGCGAAGTGCTCGGCGCCATCCATCGCGAGAAGGGTGTGGATCTGCTGCTTGGCGACTCCGTAGCAGCGTTCGAAGGTTCGGGCCGGGTGGAGCGCGTGCGAGCGACAAGCGGGCGACTGATCGAGTGCGACTTCGTGGTGGCAGGAATCGGGATTGTCCCGAACACCGAGCTGCTGGCGGCGGCCGGCGCGCGGGTCGACAACGGCGTCCTCGTCGACGAACATTGTCGCACCTCACTGCCCGATGTCTACGCCGCCGGCGACGTGACCAATCACCAGCATCCGATCTTCGGCCGTCTGCGCGTGGAGCACTGGAACAATGGCTTCCAGCAGGGAAAGGCCGCCGCCCGGTCGATGTTGGGCGGCACGCGGCCCTACGAGTACCTCCACACGTTCTGGTCCGATCAGTACGAGCACACGATCGAATATGTCGGCTTCGCGAAGAGCTGGGACCGGCTCGTCTTCCGCGGCCGCCCCGAGACGCGCAAGTTCCTCGGCTTCTACTTGAAGGACGGGCTGGTGCGCGCCGCCGTTGGTATCAATAGGGGCGGTGATCCGGAGGATCCGAGGACGGAAGGCGAGCTGAAGAGCGTGGTGCCGCTGATCCGCGACCGCCTCAAGATCGAGCCCGCGCGACTCGCGGACGAGGACGTAGATCTGGGCGGCTTGGTCGACACCGGCTTCGCCGCAGCCGAGAAGCGCTGAGCGACGGGTCTCAGAGCGGAAGAGCGAATACTTCGCTTGTTGAACAATGATTCAGGTCTGACCCTGAGCCTCTCTGCCCCGATAACGGTCTGATTGTCCAGAATCCCATTCCTGTCCATGGTAACGACGTTGACGTCGATGAACGCAAGATCTTGCGCCGAGGATGGTTCGAGAGCAACGCAAAGCATCAAAGCCAGACCAACGAAACATGAACTTGCTTTCATGGCGCGCCTCCGGTGAAACGCCTACTTGAATGCACCACCCGTGTCAAATCTAGCGCTGGTGGACAAATAACGGGTCATGCGGAGTTGTGTAGTAGTTCCCGAACTACTAGCTAACTCCATACCTGACCGCAGGGGCCGCCCCTAGCCGGATATACGAATGTCGGCTATTACAGGGGTGACACCCGAGCGGAGATCGAAAAAATCAATAAAAAGCATCGGTAGCTTTCGATGACCGTCGGAAAGGCAGAGCTCGCCAATATAGGGCCGAAGGAAGCCCGGAAGCGCCTGCTCATGGGTGTCGCCATGCTCGCCATAGGCGTCGTCCTGACGGTCATTTTCACGCATGCAGGTGTAAGCCGCGGGTGGTATTCGGTGCTATTTCTACCGTTCTGGATGGGAACTCTCCCTGTTTCCGAGGCTCGCAAGAAGACCTGAGTCGTTCTCACCGCGCGCGGCGCGCGCAAGATGAACGGCACCGAAGAGCCGGTCGGAAATGAAAGCGCCGAGAAAAGACTTCGCTCCCAGGCCCATTGGATCTATGTCGAATCGGCGATTGCGGCGCTACTATTAACTGTCCTTAGCTTCTTTTTTGCGAGCGTATTGAGCGAGGCGGCCCATTCCTACAAGGGTTTGAGCCTGGAACAAGCGGCCGATTTCCTGATTAGGCACGGCTACGTTCTGCTGTTCGGGTGGGTGCTGCTCGAACAGATGGGTTTGCCTATCCCGGCTGTTCCTCTGTTGATTGCGGCCGGCGCGCTGGCCGGCGCCGGCAAGATGAATTTGACGTTCGCGGTGGCCTTGGCATTCATCGCGGTTATTTTGGCTGACCTGTTCTGGTACTCTCTAGGCCGTTACCGGGGCGGCCGCATACTGAAGCTACTCTGCCGCATTTCTCTCGAACCCGACTCATGTGTTCGGCGAACGGAGAATCTTTTCGTCCGGCATGGCGCCCATTCTTTGCTCGTTGCTAAATTTGTACCCGGCCTGAATACCGCGGCACCGTCTCTAGCGGGAATCTTTCGCATGCCCGTGCGACGTTTCATGATCTTCGATTCCCTTGGCGGATTCTTCTGGGTCGTCACCTTCACGAGCTTGGGCTTGATTTTCAGCGATCAACTTGAGCAGATCGCGGTCCATGCACTGCGCTGGGGCGGGTGGCTCGTCGCAGTCCTGGCCGGAAGCTTGGCAGCTTATGTTTTGTGGAAATACATCCAGCGCCGGCGCTTCCTTCGTCGGCTGCGGATTGCGCGCATCACTCCGAAAGAACTAATGGACAAACTCACGGCCGGAGAAAACATTTCAATCGTGGACTTGCGCCAGCCGGTTGATATCGAGGCGTTTCCTCAGATGATCCCGGGCGCGCTTCGTATAGCTATGGAAGAGATCGAAGACCGCCACGGAGAGATTCCCCGGGATCGCGACGTCGTCCTCTACTGCTCGTGACCCAACGAAGCGACCAGCGCCCGGGTGGCGCTGCTGCTGGGAGCCAAAGGAATTACCAGGGTCCGCCCGCTCGAAGGCGGGATCGACGCCTGGCTAGCACACAATTTCCCATTCGTTACCGAAAACCTCGTCAAGAAACCCGTTGTCCTCTGACGCGTCCATCCGCAAATCGCCTGGGCCAAGCTGCGCGCCGTGCGCGACGGCGCTGGCGATCGCGAGCAAGAAGGTGGAGTTGCGGTCCAAAGTGCTGCGCGATGAATGAATAAAAAACGGAGAAATTTAGTCAACAAGACATCTCAATACTCAACAAAAGACTGACCCCTTTGTCCCGGCAACTCTCGGCCGTAGTCCTCGGCAAAGAATATTGGCCAAAGCGTGAGGACCAAAGAAATTTTCGTCATCCTCGCGAAGAAAAGTTAAGGATGCTTCTCCTGGTTTTTTCGAAAAGCTCGTTGTGGAACTTTTGTTAGCCATGGGTTATGGCGGATCGCGTCAAGATGCGGGTCGCACGGTCGGCAGAGCCGGCGACGGCGGAATTGATGGTGTAATCAACGAAGACCGTCTGGGCCTGGACGTTATTTATGTGCAGGCAAAGCGCTGGGACGGCACTGTTGGTCGGCCGGAAATACAAAAGTTCGCCGGCGCACTTCAGGGACAGCGGGCAAAAAAAGGAATTTTCATCACCACGTCGGATTTTACCAAAGACGCCAACGACTACGCGGCTATGATTGATAGCCGGATCGTGCTAATAAACGGCACCCGGCTTTGCAATTTAATGATCGATCACGGAATCGGCGTGACCCGAGCTACGTCGTACGAGGTCAAGCGACTTGATTCCGATTATTTCGAGGAATCGTAGACTGTTTTTTTGAGCTCAAATCAAAAGTAAAGATTTGACCCCAATCCGCCCTGACCCCAATCCGCCCCGCCCGGATGCGCCGCTTTGAATCCGAGTTCTCTTTTCACCTGCTGAAAAAAGTTCAAATGCCGACCGCGATCGCTTCCGACCACCGACTTTCTCTCGCCGTCCTCTCACATGTGAGTGAATCGTCTAACCAGCCGCGATGTGCTTGCTGAAATTCGGCAACCTCACTAAAGCCACATAACGAACTTAACTCCAGTAGATCGATAATCCCGTACCGCTTCGGTGGATTCTGAATCTCTCGATAACCGCTGTGTGTCCAACTACGGAGAGGCGTAACCACTCAGGCGCCAACCATGTTCAAATCGATATAAACAAGACAACGGTGCAGGTGCGGGCGGCCTCATTTCGCATGGCAGCAATGTTGTTATTTTTAATATCTGACAAAAGATGCGATAAATGTTCACTTGAACGCATCCTGCGCTGCTTGTTTCGCTAATTCAACAATTGAAGGCTCTGCTTTTGCGATGGATCCAGAATCGAAAGGCGGTTTTGGATCGTATTCGATAATCAATTGAATGATCTTCGCCATCTCCGGTCCTGAGACCTCCTTCGCAAGATGAAGAGCCATATCAATGCCCGAGGAAACGCCAGCCGCGGTGATGATTTTTCCTTGACGAACAACTCGCTCACTCAGGTACTGAGCTCCGAACTTCTCCAGAAAATCTCGGGCATACCAATGCGTTGTTGCCTGCAGCCCTTTTAAAATCCCTGCCGCGCCGAGTATTAGTGATCCCGTGCAGACAGAGGTAGTCCACTTCGAAGTTTCGTGTGCTTTTCGAAGCCAGGAGAGTATGCGCGGTATGCGCGGGTCTTCGGCCGCGACCATCGTTCCCTTTGTTCCCCCCGGAACCAGAATGATTTCAGGATCCGAGATATCATTCAGCGTGTAATCTGCCATAACAGAAAGAAAGTTCGTATGCGCTCGCTTCGGACCGAGTTCCGTAGAAACAAAATGGACCTTTGCTCCCGGTAAACAACTCAGGACTTCATAAGGACCGACCGCATCGAGCGCGGTGAAACCATCGTAGATCAGAATCGCAATCTTCATGAATCCTCCTTCAGAAAACCATTCTACTGTAACAGATGATACTCAGGATTGGATTGTCGAAAAATTCCAACTGGGCAAAATTAAAACTCAGCGCTGCTCTTCGCTGGCAGCGTCGATGATCCGGGAGATGACGCGCTCGAGATTGTTGGCGAGGGATGTCGCGTCAGTCATGATGCTATGCTCCGTTTCCAACAGCGCGTGCATCTTCTAATTGCTTCAATACTGATCGTGCCCGGCGACGAGTTCTGGATGCTCGACGAGCTCCGTGGGGTGGCTGGCAACTCCCGTGATCAGGATCTTCCCGGCGGGGAGTTTCACGTCGCGCCAGACTTTGTGTTCATCTCGTGACGGACGTTGTTGGCTTCGATCCTCAGTCGCAGTTCTTAAGCTTCGACTCCTGACAGCGTCGTGCCATCTCCTGCGCGGTTCCAATCTGCTCGGCTGTCATTTTTGACGCAATTCTATCTCGATTCTCTGTCGCCGTGTTTCGAGAATTGCCGGTCGATGCTGCGGCAGCGAGGTTAAACCACATATACGCACGCACGAAGTCCTGTCCCACGCCTGTGCCATTGGTATACATCTGACCCAAATTAATCTGGGCAAATTGGTTTCCCTGCGCTGCCGCGAGGCGATACCACTTCACGGCTTCCCGATAATCCTGCGGCACGCCTTG
>DASTOD010000175.1:0-8436 GCA_035762645.1 Binatia bacterium
TATAGATGGAACGATGATCTTAGAGAAAACCGAAAGCAATCGGTTCATTTTCTCACTAAGAGAGTCGGAATAAAGAGAGAGTTCTTAGAGGACGTCATAGAAGAGGTAAAGCAGGCATGCTCTCCGATCAAGCACCGGCAAGGAGGATTTAGCAAAAAAATGTCAAGCGAAAGAGAAAGACGCCATGCCGTAGAACTCGTACAACAGATAGAGGATTGGCACAGGCGATGGTCAAAGGGTTCTCGAGGGAAAAATAGAATAATTCAGCAAGAAATTAACCCCAGAAGAAAAGAGCTGGCTCGTTTAACGCGTCAATATAACTTCACTCGACCCGGGAGCAGGTCAAAGTTAGTATCGCGTTTAGTGTATGGATTTTCGCAGTTAAATCAAACCAACGCTGAGGGAATGGAATTAAGAGTGCATGCCATTCATGGATTTGCAATCATGCTTTACTGCGATGGGCTGCTGAAAATCAGTGAAAAGACCGTCAGGCATGCAACTCCAGCTTATCAGGCAGTGATGCGGAGGATTGAGAGGTTCGCTTCAGGTAAGTTTCCCCGAAATCAAAAACAGAAGATTTTAGGAAGGATCGCATATATCACAAACCTCCGGCACAGCCTATTGGCTACCCCACGCGTAACCGCAAAGACGCTCCGATAGCTTACACGAAGATTGAATTGAACCACGCTCAGTCAATCAGGACCAGAGTCCAGAGCAATTAAACCGGTAACCGGCGAGTTACCAGAGCAATTCCAAACTTTCGACGATCTTCTAAAGTTTACAATCCTCATCTATTGATTTTTCTCCGTAACCACGTCGGCGCCTAAGTCGGTGGCGATTTCAAGGGATTGTTCGAGAGCGGCGTCGAGGCCTTCAACGATCTCTTGCGCGAGAACATCTGGATCTCGGAGGTTACCAACGGGGCCTCTTTTACTAAACTTTGCAACCTGAATAAGAGATGATGGGCGACAAGATAAGTACGCCGGACACGTATAACGATAAGGTGCAAGGTTCCAAAGAAGTGAGAGACTCGCCCTTTTAAAGAGTTTTCCAAAAGGCTTCGACAGCTCTAAGGGAGACGTGTCAGCCACATCGGACTTGACAGGAGAATTATAGGATGTCCCCACGGGTTCCAACTCAGAACTAATACCAAACTATTTTAGATATGTTGCGGAAATCTGACTGGCTATCTTGCTAGATGATTATATAGCCAAGCCCACGCGTAGCCAAAAATCGAGACCGTGATTACCAAAATGAAGAGTGTCTGAACGAAATAACTGAAGGAAATTTCTCGGGGAAAAAGCGACGCCACATCAGCGCCTAGGAATTGTGCATTGAATAAGTGTCTAAAAAACTGCGGTGCAAAGAGGCTAACCACGTAAAACAGAAGATAAAGTGCGCCGGTTAGAATCGCGAGTGAATTGGCAAAGGCAGCCTGGTTTAACATAAGCCATCAGACCTTTCTTCCCAGCCTAAAGCCTCAGGAGGAAGATTACCCCGGCTGTGATAGTATGGTTGATCTTATTGCCTTGGACTCCCGCTTGAGACCTGGACCTAACCGATGACACCAGAGTTGGAACGCGCCGTCAAGGGGTATAGACAGTGGTTCGGTTCCTACAAAAAATCGGGTGAGTTGATAAAGGTCCCGGTTTGGCACCCCCCACAACGGATGCATCGTTTCTGACCCTCGCTGATTCGTACAAAGTCAAGCGCACGAAATAAAAGTAGGGGACGTTGTTGATTAGCTGGAATCGCGTGTCAGGCTCTTTGAATGGCGGATGTTGATACTCCAACCTGCCGGGCCACCTCCGCTATCGCCGTTCCGTAGTCTTCAACCATTTGCGCGAAACCTCTGCTCTGACAGCCGGTATTATTGAGCAGTGGGCTGCAGGGACTGGCGAAATGGCATGTGGCTTTGACTCCTGGCTTGGATAACCGAGTTATTCCAGCTAGTCAACAACGTCCCCCAACGACCCTCCGCCGTTCTCTTTTGGTTCACCTTTGTGGTCTAAATCGTCTTCAGCCATTCCTGCCATCTCTCCATGCCATGAAATAAGGGCAAGGAGTCGGTCACCAATTCACTCCGCAGTAGCCGGAAGCGGCTCTGGAAAAGCTGCTCAGCTTGCCCGTCCGTAAGCGGATAGGGCGGCCCAGGCACCGGCTGTTGCGCGTACAAGAAGACACCGATCAGTCTCCCTCCACCCGACAACAGATCTGCCATTCGGTTCGCATAGTCAGGCCAGCGGGATGGAGGCATGGAACAGAGAAATGTCCGTTCGTAGATCAGGTCGAAGCGGCGCTGTCCGAAGTCGTACGTAAAGAAGTCTCCCAAAATGACCCGCTCAGCTAAAACACCTAACACTCTTTTCGCTTGGTCAACAGCAGCAGACGAAAAATCAATTGCTGTAACATCGTACCCGGCCGTATGGAACGCTTGAACTTCATATCCAGAGCCGCAACCCGGGATCAATACTCTGCCGGGAGCGGAAGAGCTCGCGAGAAATGATTTCAAGGCCGCTGGAACCCCGCCGAAGTCCCACGGCGTCCTACCCGTAGCATAGCGGATGGTCCAGAAATCCGGATGGGTACTGTCAGCGTTCTTTTCCATAGAAATGACCTCTTTCAGGTGATTCCTGTTGCCGGCCGTGCGTCTCACCACGAACCTAGCCCACTTTAGCTCCAGCTTTTTTACCGCTGAGAATCTTATACCGATGGTTTGGCACTTTTGAGAAATGAAATGGCTGTGAGATACTGAGAATCACGGTATTCTACTGGCGCAAGATTTGCTCACATTTAAATCAGCGAAGTAAGAAATCTAAGGGGCTTGAAGCAATCTTCTAGGGAGAGAGGAGGAAGCTATTATGTGGGGACCGGGACCATGGATGGGTCCGATGTGGGGTTTCTGGTGGATTTTTCCTGTCATCGGGCTGTTGATCTTCCTTTTCGTCGTTGTCTCCGTCGTGCGCATGATCGGTGGCGGGCATTTCATGTGCATGGGACCACATGACCGCGACAGCGAAGAAATAACTCGGCTTCGCCGGGAGCTCGAAGAGCTGCGCCAACAACTGAACAAGCAAGCGCCTGCGCCATGAGCAACCAGACGTCAGGCTTGCATAGATGAATCGATAAGTTTCAGGACCCGCTGTACCTGACGCCGGAAATCTGGGTCACTCTTTATCCGTTGTTCCGCCGTTTGGCCCCCTGGCTTGGCGTTGATAACTCCTTGACCCCGAGAAATCCGGCCAGCTCTCTCAACCCTACATCACTGTGCCTGCGGCAAATGTAACAAACGATCTCTCGCGCCCTTTGAATGCCTTCGCTGCGCCTGGAGCGCTTGATCTCATCCTCCACCACATGACTCACCTGACACACCGCTTCAACGATGCGCTTAAATCCGGGTGGTTCGGTCTAAGTTCGACAGCTTCGCTGCCTTCGCTCTCGCCTTGCTCCACAAAGTCTTCATCCCCGATAAACGCTTGCTTTAAAGACCCTTGAACCGCGTCAGCCGCAAACACTCGCCATGTCTCCGCTCGATCAAGCGTGCTCCAAGAAGGTAAAAGCGTAAACCAAACCCGCTGAAGATCCCGCACGTCTTGGTATGCCTGGGTAAGATTATAACCGAAAGGGACCAGTTTGCGGCTCGCTGCTAGATACTCACAAGCAACTTGCCAAAGCAATACGCCATCAGTGAGGGACTGCAGAAGATTAGAGGCAGTCACCTGCTTCGTGAGGTCGCGCGGATCGTGGATGTAGAGTAGGACATTCGTATCAACTGCGTTCATGCAGTGATTCTCGGGTAAACCGTGGAGCTGCCTGTGGAAGCACGCCTTTAGCGCTACGATTTGCACGGTCTCAAGTAAGCCACTAAAAATCTAAGTGCAACCCAGGTCCGAAATATTCGATCTTTCTGTCAAAAAACTGACCATTGGGAGAATGTCCCTTATAGTATTCTAGCAATAGGCTGATTTTGCGCAGAAAACTCTGCGGCCTTTCAAACTGAAGGCCGCTGCGGACGGAAATTTCCGTGCTCCACCTGCTTTCCTCTCGGTTTTGGAGGTCCAGAGCCGTGACGAGGCGGGTCGAGTCGCCCCAGAATCTCCACGGGGTTTGCAGTTCGATACCGGCCTGCGTTCCCCAGGGTTTGAGATCCGATGGATCCCGGTTAAACAGATAAGCGGCGCCGCCATAAAGGCGCAGCCAATCAAAAGGCCTGTAAGACAACTTAAGGTCTATGCCTTCGAAGCTAAGATTGACCCGATCGATCCGGTTGCGCAAAAGGAATTCGTCGCCAAGATGCGAGCTCTGATGGAAGATCCGAAAAAAAGTCGATATGTCGTTCAGCCGGTACGTCGCCTGCAGCCCGGCGAAAAAGTCCGTATTGATCAAATCAGACGAAGGAGCGCTCAAGTCAAAAATCGAAAACACACCTGCCTGAAAGCCGATCTCCCATAGCGCCCCGGAGGGGCCGCGGTCACGGTAAAGAGCGATGGTTTCACCGAAGCTCACGGCGGCCACGTTGCCCACTTCCCGCTCGTTCGGAAAATAGCGGTAACCCATCGAAAAACGCGGCCAACGAGGATCGGCAATCAGCGCGTCAAAGAGGTCGCCGGCTGGAAGGAAACCCAGTTCATAGTCGGGTTTGACAGGCTTTTGTCGCGAAGCGCGCCGTGTTCCCGTTTCTTGCGGCGTCGATGAGGCCACTACAACTCCGCGGGAATCGACGATTTCCACCTTTTTGACTCCCTGAATCGATATGAGAGCGGCAATGATCTTGTCATAATCCGCGTCGGTCAGATCCCCGGATGTCAGCCTGACGGCCTCATCAGCAACGTTCAGCGAGAAATTCTTTACCCGAAATTCTCGCTCCAGCACGGCGGAAGCATAGCCTTGAATGAAATCATCGCTTGTGGCCGCCCGCAGGGGGAAAGGAAAGCACAGGAGCAGAATCGCCAGCGCTTTTAAGATCTTTGCCGGTTTTTCCTGTTTCATTTTTTTCTCCTCGGTTCAGTACATGGGTCAGGCTTGAATAAGTGAATATGTCCTATCAATCAGCCGCTCCGACTGTTTCGCCTCAGCACTATTTTCTCTTTCTCTTGCATCTCTCAGTGCTATGTCAATCTGCCCCTGCCTCTGGCTGCCGCTATCGATACCGAACCCCGGCGAGATCGTCGAATGGAAAGTCGATAACCGCTACAAACTCTGGCTTGTCCGCCAACGCCCTAAGCCCGAAACGAGAAAAAAATCATGACGGGTTTTTCAGCAGAAATTCCGATGGTAGACCCAAACACCTCTCCTTCGCCTTCACCAGATTTGCCTTTATTTACGACAGCCGGGAACGCCTCGTTGCGTTCGTCACGGCCGCGTGAAGACCATTGGTCCGATAAACGAGTCGGCGCTGGAGCGCGTATCGTCCGAATCGATCGAGAGCGAGAGGGCGGTAGGATTGTCCGGCGCCTCGCCATAGATCCTGTGGAAATCTTCGACGACATTGCGGCGCTCGGTGATCCACTTGCCGAGATCGTCGGAGCCCGAGCGCAGGACGACATAAGTCACCGTGGAGGTCTTCTGGCTCTTGCAGATCGTGCCAACCGGTGCGGTCGAATCCCAAACGTAGCCGATGATGCGCGAGCGCACCGACTCCGGCGAGCGCAGCCAGGCGACGTAAACCTGGGCCGCCTGGTCGTCGGTCGATTTCTGACAGGCATTGCCGTCGGTGGGAAGCGTAATAACCTTCCAGCTCCACTCAAGGATGGGTGTCTCGGCGAGATCGACCCCAACTCTGAGGTCGCGACTGATCGTCGAGTTGCCACCCTTGCTCCTGAGGCGCAGGACCAGTTGACCGTTGTCCGGAACGATCTCGAGGTCGTAGGTGGGCCGGCCCCAGCTCTGCCCCTCCCAGTCGCCGGGGATGCCCCGCGTACCGAGCGGATACGAGCGCCAGTCCTCGACGACAACGCGATCGGCCGCCCACGCGGTCGCAACGACGGCGAAGGCGCTGGCTAAAACGGCGCGGCGCGCACAAGTCGATCTCATGAATTTGTGGCGCGGAGTTCAGTCCGCTGCGCTAGCCGCCAGCATTCCCTGGACGGGTGAGGACATTTCAGGTCCGGACGGAAAAGAGTTTCTAGGCTCAAATCTTTTACCGTTTGCACTTTCCCCCGCTTTTAAACTTACCCTTGTATATACCAGATTATCAAAATCGGTCACGATTCAAATATGCTTTCGCATAAACTTATAACGGGAATTAGAGCGCGGCGTGACCGATATCTTTCCATGATTTCATGATTTTGAATTTGGCCTGTAGAATTCACGCTCAGCGGACCGGTAGGGTCGAAGTCGCCACATCCCGGATCGGGGGAAGAGGCTTTCTATTCTTGACAATCTGCAGCGAATCGCGCTGCCTGCTTCCTCAAAGCTTCGTTCTCACCCATACGCTCGGCAAAGCGAGACTAAAGAACTCCGGCGCAACGTCTCGACCCAACACATCGAGACATCTCGCCACGCTCTCGAACGGTCTCTGCCGATTTACGCATTCCCGAACGAAGCTTAATTGTTGTTGACCTACTGGCTCATCTAGTTGGGCTAACTGGCTCTCGTCTGCAGGCGACCAAAACACCGCGCTTTTAGACCGGTCAAAAAGATACCAGATGCAAGGCGCGCATTGATCGTGATCGTGTCCGTGAAACGTGATCGTGAAATCCGAACGAGCACGACCACGAACCACGAACACGAAACCAGGCGAGGCGATTGAGCGCAACGAAGCAGTTGAAACTTTTTCACCGGTCTAGAGCGGCGGGAGACAAGAAGGCAACCATAATTCATTTATTCAAGCCTGACCCTTTACCACCTCCTTTTCGGTGCAAAAACCAGACTTCTAGGCTCTTAAACGATGCCTTTACGCCACGGCTTCATGATCTGACGGCGATTAGGGGAGCAGGCTATGATAACTCTCCGCTTGCTCAGCGGTTATCCAACCTTGCTTCAGGAAAAAGCGAGCGAGTTCCCGCGTTATGGCAATCGCCGCCTGCTTGGTGTCGCTCTCGGCGTCCTGCTGTCCCGCCAACGCCGTTGTGCCGATTCCCACTCCCGCACTCGCAGCCGCGGCTCCCGTCGCCGCTCCTACACCTGCCATGGGACCGAGCCCCGGCTTCCGCGAGCTCGCAGCCCTGGCGTAAAAATCTTCCACCAAACGGTGTTGCCCCTCGACCGTCTCGAACACCTGCACCGCCACCCGCACATGGCTCGCGCCCGCTCCGAAACCGATCACCAAACGGCGCGTGCGATTGCCCTCGTCGATGGTTAGAAACTGCCCCTCGATGTCAAGCGTGGGCCCGGCGACCGGGCCTGCCGTCGCCGCCGACTCGACCGGCAGTCCCAGCTTGCGGATCTCCTGAACCAACTGTGTCGTCATGGTCCTGATTATCTTTTGCTGAAGCTGGATTTCCTGCTCCGGGACATCCGTCGGCTGCGCGCGTTGCTTGAACCGGTCGATAAGACCGGACCCCAGGTTGGTTTCGCCTGGCTTCACGGTAAAGTCGTGCACGATGACCAGCTCGGGTCGTGGCAGATGATACGCATACGTCACGGCATTCTGCGTAGTCGCTCGACAGCCTGTCAGCATAACTACCCCAACAATCGCGAGGCTCAAGACGGCAAGAACGCGCGAACGCGCATACAAGGTCGATACCGGTTCGCTTTTCATCAGAGTCTCCTCCCGTGTGAGTTGGATTTAGGTCGGAGGTCGGGGTCGGACCATGCTCTGTATCCGAAGCTGCGACCTTTTCGTTCCAAACGACGGTGTTCTCAATGCTTAGAGGCTCACTTTTGCCGCCAAAATCAGCATTGTAAGCCTCGCCTTGTTCTCGCAGCGCGTAGGCTCCGTCCGAGTGCTCGACGGCGCGATAAATCCCTCTGCTGCGTAGCTCGCTTTTGACACACTCGACATTGACGTTAAACATTGAACGTTGAACCTTGAACGGGCTGTTATCCAGATACGCCCGGCGATGAGCTGCATACTCTGCGCGATAACATCCTCACCGGTGTCTTTCACCAGCAGGTGGACGTGGTTGGATGTCACTATGTAGCCGAGCACGCACAGACTATACCGCTTCTTTGCTTCGAAGAGCCAGTAGAGATAACGGCGACGGTCCCGGATTTCGAGACACGTGAAACGTCCCCGCGTTTTCTTCTCCCTTGAACTTTGAACCTTGAACTGCCGCAACGCTTTGAACGGAGCGAAGCAATTGAGAATAAATCCGCTCATGGTGAGCCCGTCGAACCACTGGAACGATTTAAACGGTCTTTTCTTACTGTTGCCTGTTGCCTCACGCCTAGTGCCTGACTCTTGCCTATTGCCCAATGCCTAGTGCCTTCCATGACGAAATCAAGAAGTTACCTTGGTCCGACACGGGAATATCGCCGTCGCGGCTTGCGGTG
>DASTOD010000176.1:0-8291 GCA_035762645.1 Binatia bacterium
GCCACTGCCAGGCGTAGCCCAACCCCAAGCTCGCAACGATCAGAGTTCCGCCGATCACCGTCGCCGTCGACGGCACCTCGCCGACGGCGAGAGCGACCCAGATTGGATTCAGCACAGGTTCGATCAGGACGATCAAAGAGGCCTCCTGCAGCTGGACCTTCTCCAGGCCCTTGGAGAACAGCCAGTAAGGAATTCCCAGCTGAACTACGCCCATCGCGGCCACGATGCCAACCTCGTTGAGCGTAAGCGACAGCTCAAACCATACGAAGGGCAGCAGAATAATGCAGCACGCCAGATTGTTGAGAAACGTCAACGTCCCGGCATGGACCTCTTTGAGAAAACGCAGGCTGGCCATGAAAAAGGAAAAAAGTAAACCGCTCAAGAGCGCGATCAGGACTCCGGCGGCGTCCGGTTGGCCTGCGCTGCCGGCGCCGATGACGCCGATTCCCGCCATTCCGCAGGCGAGCGCGATCCAGCTATGGCCGGCAATTTTCTCGCGAAACAAAAAATGCACGATCAGGAAGACGAACATGGGCGCCGTATACTGCAACGCAATCGCGTTGGCGGCCGTGGTGATCTTGTTGGCCGAAACGAAGGCGCTGATGGCCGCGGTATAAGTCGCCATCGAGACGAGCAGCGGAGCGGCCGGCAGGGCGGCGCTCCGCCGCACGAAGAACGCGAAGAAGAGCGATGCGAAGAAGCTCCGATAAAAAACAATCGTCAGCGGAGGAAGAGAGAGGAATTTGATAAAGACGCCCGCGAGGCTCCAAAGGACAGCCGCCAGAAGCAGCAAGAGCCGAGCGCGGTGCGAGCCGGATTGTACAGCCGGAGCCTCGTCCAAGAGGACGGCGCGACGAGACACGGGCAAGCCGTTGCCGGGCCTAAGAAGAGGCTTGCCCGCTCTCCTCGGGAACCACCGAGACTTTCAGTGGCACGGTGAGAGCCGCTGTCAGACGAATCGGGATTTCAAAATCACCGAGCTGCCGTATGGGCTCGTCTAGATGAATTTTTCGGCGGTCGATGTTCAGGCCTTTGGCCTTCAGCGCCTTCTCGATCTGGATGTTCGTGACGGAGCCGAAAAGTTTGCCCTCTTCTCCGGTTCGCATCGAGATCGTGAGCGAGACCCCCGCCAGCTCATTACCGACCGATTCGGCTTGTCTCATGATCTTTTGCTTCTGGTCCGAAACGACTTTTTTTTGATGTTCGAAGCTCTTGAGATTTTTCTTGTTGGCAATCAGCACCAACCCGCGGGGCAGGAGATAGTTGCGTGCAAAGCCGTCCCGAACCCGCACCACCTCGCCGATCTTGCCTAAATTCGGTATATCCTCTCGCAAAATGACTTCCATGATTCCTCCCGCTACGACGCCCGGCTGGCATTGAGATTGTTTTTCCCCAAGCGACGAAAATCGCCCCAGAGATCAAACAGCCCCACGCCGACCACCATGAGCGTAAATATTTGTTGAAAGACGATCAGGGTATAGGTGATGCCGCGCAGAAAACGCGGCACGTTGTTCTTTTGAAATAGATAAGCGACCACGGCGAGGCCCTGGGCAAAATAACAGGCTGCGATCACCAGCAAAATATTGATGGCAATGAGCCTCAATGCGTCCAGCCACGGAATAAACAGAGCAAAGCCGCACGCAATGAGGCCCCAAACCATGGGCTCAGGACCCTTCCACTCTCGAAGGTCGTGGCACGACAACCAGGCAAAGCGCCGCTCCGGGAACCGGCGACAGAGCAAAACGATATTGAGCAATACGGTCAAGCCGAAACTGATGAACAGCAGACTCGGCAAGAGCTGCAGCATCATTTCCACCATGTGCGGACCGCGCTCTTCGAGAAGAGCCAGACTGTCCCGCGAAAATCCCATTTTTTCCTGCATTCGCACAGCCGTAGCCAGATTCTGGAGCAAACTCGCGCGGAAGTCTTCCATCATGGCCGTCCAGGAGCCGTACAGGTAGAGGAGCAGGCCGCCCGCCGCCGTGAACAATGCTGCGGCGACTCCAGCAACCAAGAATTCGATCGAACGGTGCCGTCCCAGCAACCCCAAGAGCAAACCCGCCATTAACGCGAAAATACCATAAATGAAGGCCAACTCTTCTCCGGCGAATATCAGCAACAAAACCGTCGCAAGAAAAAGCAGGCCGGCGCTCAAAGCCACGCCATGCCTGATGCCGAATGCCAGGACCGGTTGAGGGACGAGCGGAAGGAGAATGATGCCGGCCGGGGGCACCATGACGCCGCTAACGAAGAGAAGAAGGGTCGCTGTTAAGGCGAGGAAAAACTTGCTCGTGACTGCCAGCCGCTGCATAAACAATGGGCAGGGACAAATTTAGCTTTTGGCCGTGGTGAAGGGAAGCAACGCGACGCTGCGCGCCCGTTTAATCGCCGTTGTCAGGAGCCGCTGATGATGAGCGCAGTTGCCGGTTATCCGGCTCGGAGTCATTTTCCCGCGTTCCGTTACGAATTGGGAAATCGTTCGAATGTCCTTGTAGTCGATTTTCAGTGTCTTGTCCGCGCAGAAACGACACACCTTGCGCCGAAACATCGGTCTGCGACGAGGACCCCCCTTGTCATCGTCCCCCCGCTCGCGGTAAGGCCGCGAGCCTGGTTCCCTTTGTGCCATGGATCAATCTACCTCATTTCTTTTATCGATGACTCTGTTGCCAGCCCTAATGCCCGCCCTCACCTCTATCCTCTCCTGCCATCGCCGAACCTTCCTCGGTTTTGCGCTGCTCTCCGGAATGGCCTTTCGCCGGGCTCTCGCTTGGACCGGCCTCGTCAGCTCGAACGGTTAAGTATCTTAAGACACCGTCGGTCAACCTAAGATTACGTTCTAACTCCTCTACGGCTCGCGCCGGTGACCGATACTGGAGCAGGACGTAAAACCCTTTGCTTTGTTTAGCAATCCGATAGGCGAGATCCCTCAGGCCCCACTCATCGACATGGGAAAGCGTCCCTTGTTGCCCTTCGATAACCTTTTTGAACCGCTCGACAAATTCCTTTATCCGCGGCGCTCTTTCCGGGTGCACAACAAAAAGGGTTTCATATAATGTCACGATCGTAATTTCCTCCAGAAAAATTGTTGACAAATGACTTTGCGTATCATAGCCCCCTCGCGTTTACAACGAAATCGTCAGGTCGCCCGGTTAAACTGCTCCATCGCTCTCTGGATACCGTCGCGTAAAAGCGTAGTCACCGCGGCCGCGGCTCTGGAGACAACCTCGTTCAGTTGGCCGAGCTCCTCCGGGCTGAAAGGTTCCAGCACAAAATCCGCCGGGTCGGTCCCGTCGCGCGGTCGTCCAATGCCGATGCGAACGCGGCAAAAACGTGCGCCGTCCATGCTTTCCATGATCGAGAGCACGCCGCGGTGGCCCCCGGCTCCTCCCGCAGGACGAACCCGGATTCGGCCAAACGGCAAATCCAGGTCGTCATGAATGACCACGAGATCGCTAGCGGACGCGCCGAATTCTCCAAGGAGATCCTTGACGCATTCGCCGCTGCGGTTCATATAAGTCTGCGGCTTGACGAGCACGACAGGTTCGCCGTTCCCGGACCACTCCCCGATCCATGCATCACACAGTTTCTTTTTAAACTTAACTTGCTCTTCTCCGGCGATGTGATCGACAATCAGGAACCCGATGTTATGCCGCGTCTGCTTGTACTTCGCCCCAGGATTGCCGAGACCGACCACCAGTTTCACGGATCCGTTCCTGCGAGGCTAGAAACTGGAGTACTGGAGTGATGGAATAATGGAGTAATGGAGCAATGCATTTAAACCCCAGTACTCCAATACTCCCATACTCCAAGATTCCATTCTGCGCCTCGCTCAGGACTCCGTTCGCCCTTCTTCACCCTCTTCCGGAACCACGGGCTCAGCCGGCACTCCCTCGACCGGCGCCGCGGCAGCAGGTGTCGGAGCCTCTTCAACGCTCGGCGGCACGACCGTGACCAATGCGAAGTTCGATTCATAGATCGCGCGAACGTTCTCGGGCATCGATAGCTCCTCCACGTGAACGGAATCTCCGATGTCCAGCCCGCTCACCTCGACGTCGAAAAATTCGGGAATATCCAGGGGCAAGCATTCCACCTGGATTTCGCGGACGACCGGCTGAAGAATGCCGCCGCGCACAACGCCCGCCGCCTTGCCCACGAAGTGAAGCGGTACGGCAACTTCGATTTTGGCGGTGAGATCAACCTCGTAGAGATCGGCATGCGTCACCTCGCCGGTGATCGGGTGATACTGCATCTCCTTCACCAGCGCCACTTTGCCCGCCAGAGCCGTCGTGCCCGACTTCAGACGAACCAAATGGGAACCTTCAACGCCGGCAACGCGAGTCGAAAACTCCTTCGCGTTAAGCTGCAAAGGAACGGCTTCGGTTTTCGGCCCATAGAGTATGCCCGGAAGGCTTCCATTTCGGCGCAGGCGCCGGGCCGCTCGTTTACTGCTTACTTCGCGGCCGTCCGCATGGATTTCAACAGTTTCCAATGCAACCTCCTGTAATGATCGAGCTCACACGAAGAGAGAGCTGATCGATTCTTCCTCGTGCGTGCGTCTAATCGCCTCGCCGATCAGATGGGCCACCGAGAGCACCTTGATCTTATTGCTGCGGTGGGCCTCGGGAGCCAGCGGGATCGTGTTGGTGACGATCAACTCCTCCAGAGCCGACGTTTCGATGCGTTCGATCGCCGGCCCGGAAAGCACGGGGTGCGTGCAACAGCCGATGATTCTTTTAGCGCCTTCCTTTTTCAAGGCATCCGCCGCCATCGTCAGCGTTCCGGCGGTGTCCACCATATCGTCCAACAGAATGGCGACCTGATCTTTCACTTCGCCGATGATGTTCATCTCGGCCACCACGCTCGGCCCCACTCTCCTCTTATCGATGATCGCCAGCGAGGCATCGAGCCGGGTCGCTATCGCCCGTGCCCGCTCCACACCACCGGCATCGGGCGACACAATGGTCACCTCGTTATGATTCAACTGCTTCTTCAAATGCTGCAACAGAACCGGAGTGGCGTACAAATTATCGACCGGTATATTGAAGAACCCCTGGATTTGCCCCGAATGCAAATCCATCGTGAGCAACCGCGAGGCTCCCGCTGTCGTGATCAGGTCCGCCACGAGCTTGGCGCTGATGGGTACCCGCGGAACAACTTTTCGGTCCTGCCGCGCGTAGCCATAATAAGGGACTACCGCCGTGATCCGTTTCGCCGAGGCGCGCTTGAACGCGTCCAGCATGAGCAAGAGTTCCATGAGATTGTCATTGCCCGGCCTGGACGTGGATTGGAGGACAAACACATCGGCTCCCCGGACGTTCTCTTTCACTTCGATTCTGCTCTCGCCGTCGCTGAATGTCTCTACCGTCGCCCTTCCCAGGGGAGTCTCCAGATATTGGGTGATTTCCTTCGCCAACGGAGGATTGGAATTACCAGCGAAGATCTTCAATTCGGTGTTCTGTTCACTCATAGTCGGTTGTCGAAACCCCCCAACGCTGTTGAAAAACCGCGACACAGCGGCACTCGCCGCTAAAACAACGGGCGCCGTTCTTGATGAACGGCGCCACCGTGATTTTCCGACACCTTCTAAACTGGCTGGGCGGGAAGGATTCGAACCTTCGATACCGGATCCAAAGTCCGGGGCCTTACCACTTGGCGACCGCCCATCCCCGAACGTCTATACGAGAAGGTCACCCACCCGCACAGAAGATCGCCTCACCCGTTTCCAAGAGCCCGTTGGCTCCCACCCTCGGCAACCGCTTTTTGATATTCAGCGATTACCTTCTCCTCAATCATTCTTCGCGTCTCGTTGTTGATCGGATGAGCGATATCCTTATAGGTCCCATCTTTTCGTTTTTTACTGGGCATCGAAACGAAGTACCCAGTCGTGCCGCGAATAATCTTGAGGTCTCGGATCACGAAGCAATGATCCAACGTGATGGTTACGTAAGCCCTAAGTTTCTCTTCGTCGACAGGAAAGACCCTAACCTCCGTAACCTGCATAGGGACCTCCGTTCAAGAAGCCAGCGGTAATGCTGGCATTGACATCGGGGGCTTCTGTAGAGCGAAAGCTAATTCAAGACATGCACTAGAAAGGTTTGCGATCTCTCTCCTTTTCTAAGCCGGTGATAAGCTTCGAGCGCTTTCCGCCTCGAATTGAAAAGACCAAAAACCGCAGAGCCACTCCCGCTCATTAACGCCGCCTCAGCCCCATGTTCAATCAATTGTTCCTTTAGAGATCCAATGCGAGGATAACGGCTCACCGTAACCAACTCCAAATCGTTGACGAGCAGTTTCCGCAGACTAGCACAGCTCTTTAACGGAGAAGTTATGCTAGTATTTACAATGGGTTTTGTCAACTTAGTGCGAACATTTTTATACGCCCAGGCGGTGGACACCGCAATCTCCGGATAGAGAATAATTAACCAGATTTTAGGAAATCCTCCGATCCGGGTCAGGCGTTCCCCGATGCCACGAGCCCGCGCCGGCGCGCCCCTGATAAAAAAAGGCACGTCAGCACCCAGATCCGCTGCTATTGTTTCCAAATCTTTCCTCGTGTAACCCAGACGAAAGAGGCGATTCAACCCGACGAGAACCGCCGCCGCATCACTGCTCCCGCCTCCCAAGCCGGCGCCGACAGGAATTTTTTTACGAATGTGGATATGGACGGCCCGGTCGATCTGCTTTTCCTTCATGAGCAGCGAAGCCGCTCGGTAAGCCAGGTTTTTCCTGCCCTCAGGAACCAAACGATGATCACAAGTGACGTGCAGCTCTGGGTTTCGGACCGCGCGGCGTTGAGTGAGCTTGATTTCATCAAAAAGCGACACGGGAAGGATAATCGTGTCGATAGAATGGTAACCGTCTTTGCGCCTTCCCAGTACTCGCAAGTACAGATTGATCTTCGCGGGCGCTCGAATGTTCACGCGTCATTAGGTAACATAGCCACTCAGGAATTGCGAGGAAGTTGCGACCGCCGTCGCTGTTTCGGTCTCGGGTTTCGAGTCTCGGGTTGTCGGTTGATCGTAAGGGGTGAGGTGTGAGGCGTAAGGGGCGAACCCGAGGTCGGAGTTCAGATTGATCACTTCACGCGGAAGCGGCTATCGTCTATCCTCCATCGTCTATCTTCGAATATACCGTACGCGCTTTGCCCCGGAGATCCAGCTGTAGAAGAAGGTGTTCAACTTGAATACAGAGACTGACAGGTTTCTCGAAACCGCGTGGGAGGCCGCGAATGCCGCCGCCGCGGTCATTCTCGAGAGCTGGCAGCAACCGAGAGAAATCGAATACAAGGGCGCCATCGATCTAGTCACCTCGGTGGATAGGCTGTCGGAGCAGTGCATTGTCGAGGCGCTGCAGCAAAGATTTCCGGATCACTCGATCTTGGCGGAGGAGGAAACCGACCTTGTGAGCGGCCGGAACAGTCACCGCTGGATTATCGATCCGCTGGATGGGACGACAAACTTTGCCCATGGCTACCCTCACTTGTGCATCTCGATCGCGCTCGAGCGCGAGGGCGAGATCGTGCTGGGACTTGTGTACGACCCGCTCCGCAACGAATGCTTTAGAGCCGTCAAGGACGAAGGGGCCACGCTCAATAGAAACGGTATACACGTTTCAACTGTCATGGAACTGGACAAAGCGCTTCTCGCCACCGGTTTTCCCTATGATCGGCGCGAGCAACCGGACTTTTACCTGCGGTTTTTCAAGGCCTTCATGGTTCGTTTACAAGGCATTCGGCGAAACGGCTCTGCGGCCTTGGATCTTTGCTATGTTGCCTGCGGTCGACTCGATGGGTTCTGGGAGTTGAAACTTCGCCCCTGGGATACCGCCGCCGGGGCGCTCGTGGTGCGCGAAGCGGGCGGCCGCCTGAGCTGTTTCTCAGGCAGTGAATTTTCAATCTGGGGAGATGAGACGCTCGCGTCGAACGGCGCGATTCATGACGAGATGGTGAGCGTCACCAATGCCATTGCGCGTTGACTCACCTGAGCTCGAGTGATAGAAAAAACCCGCCGCGCCCGTAGTGAAAAGGATATCACGAGGGTCTCCGGAACCCTAAGTCCGAGTTCGATTCTCGGCGGGCGCACCACGCGATTTTAAAAGAGAATCTCCTCCTTTCTCAAATCCGGAAAATCAGCGCGGTGCCCATCCTGGTGCCCATTTCGGACCTCTTTTATAGCCAGTTTTGTCTCGGCACTAGACGACCGGTGCTAAACTCAGTCCAAAATCCAGGGAGAGTTCAGTCGTGAGCTTCTTTGCGAAACCTCCGAACGAGCTTGGGGAAGAAGATTTGGATA
>DASTOD010000177.1:0-25265 GCA_035762645.1 Binatia bacterium
GTTGCAGAGCATGAAACTGTGCCGAAACAGCCTGGAGGGAAATACCGGGATACCGATAAAGTCACAGCGGTCTCTCGTCAGATAGTAAACCAACTCCGCGAGCGACATTTCGGAAACGTCGTACCCGCCTTTGAACATGGCGGAAAACATCTGAACGACATCATTGACTTCGTTGACCTGCAGGTTGACGCCGCGAGGTCGCACGGCTCCGCGGATGATGGCGTTGGTGCCGTCGTAGTTCCGACAGGCCAGTGTGACTGGATCGCCGGCCATCTACGCCCACCCCTCTTCGGAGAGTTCGACGATATTGCCATCCGGGTCTTTCAGATAGAGAGATTTTCCAGGATCGCCGGCCGGAGCCGTCATTACAGTAATTTCCGGCTCGCCGGGATAAAGGAACGGAGGCGCCTTGTGGATTCTCTCGTTGATCTCTTCGATGCGGTTGATCTGAAAGCCAATCCGTTCGAGTCCGCTCTTCGTGCTGCTGGATGTTCTTAACAGGCCCAATGTGGTCGTGCCGGCCGAGAGGAAGATGGCGCTAGCTTCTCCGCTCGATCCGGTTACCCTCCGGGCTTCTCTTATCGGCAGGGCCGACTGGTAGAAATCGGCCAGGTTTTCGAGATCGCGGGCTCGGATGCCGACATACCTCATCGCGGGGAGTCTTTTTGTTCCTCCGGCTTCCCAGCCGCCTTCGGCTATTTCGAAGATCGTCCCGTCCGGATCGGTGATCCGCCATTCCTCATAACGCCCGTCCTGCGGGCTGGCAACAAGCTTCAGGGGCGGCTTTAGCGCCGCAAGTCTCTGCTCGATTTCCTTCACGCTTTTTACCGTAAATCCGATGTGATTGATCCCGACGTTCGGCATGATCTCCTTGCCATCAACGATCCGGTTATACGAGGAGCCCGAGCGGATCTGCAAACAGTTTAGATTGAGATAGCCATCGCTCATATAAAAAGCGTACGGGCTGTTCTGAAACCGATTCCAAACCTCTTCAAAGCCAAATATATGGTGGTAGAACCTTGCCAGTCGGCGGTTGTTCTTCGTGCACATGGCTAAATGTTGAATCTCTGCCATATGAGTCTCCTTTGAAATTCCTACGCCGGTCGACGGATCAAGTCGCGAATCAAAATATTTTTAGCAGAAGGGATCATACATAAATGCATATGGGCGCACAAACCTGACCATCTCAGGGGCGCGCACGCGTCAACCCCTGTATCGCGGCCAAAAGTGTAGTAAGAGGAGCGTGTGGCGCTGCCTTTCTTCTACGGCTGGATCATTGTCGCGATTTCGATGGTCGCGGGTTTTTTTTCGGCCGGTGTCAGTAATATCACGATGGCCGTGGTTCTAAAGCCGATCAGCGACGATCTGGGCTGGAGTCGCTCGCTCACCGCGGCGGCCGTTACCCTGGGGTCGATTTTGGGCGGGGCGCTGTCACCGGTATTCGGGCCGGTCGCCGACCGGTTGGGACCACGCTTGTTGCTACCTGCGGGCGGCGCTTTGGTGGGGTTGTTCGCTATCGGCGTGAGTTTGAGCGCCGAGCCGTGGCAGTTCTACGCGGCTTTCGTGCCGGCTAGAGCGCTCACGGAGTTCCTGTTGTGTGGCATTGTTCCGTTGACTGCGGTTGCGAATTGGTTCCATCTCAGGCGGCCGAGGGCAATGGGTTTAGTCGCGATGTCAGTCCCGCTCGGGTCCTCCGCTCTGTCGCTGATCTACCAGTTCTTTGTCGCCCATTACGGCTGGCGAAGCGCTTTTTTGGCGCTCGGGTTGTCGCTGTGGATTTTGGTGGCGATACCCGGTGTGATCTTCCTGCGCCGCCAACCGGAAGACCTGGGCCTCGGTCCCGATGGGCTTGCGCCCGACCCGCACGGCGAGGATCCACTCTCAGTCGAAAGGGAGGGGCAAACACGCGGGGTGGAACGGAGTTGGACGCGCGGCGATGCGATACGCACGAGCGCGCTTTGGCTGCTCGTAGCCGGCGCCTTTCTCGCGTCTGTCGGTACCGGTGGCATCGCCTTTCACATGGTCGCTTATCTTACCGACGTGAGGATCGCGCCGGCCGTGGCTGCGGGCGCGCTGAGCGTCATGGCCTTGTCCGGCGCCGTCGGCAACGGACTGTGGGGCGCTTTGGCGGAGCGACTGCCGCCACGCCGGCTCAACGTCGCGACCATGCTCATAGCGGCGGGCGCCGTCGCTTTGCTGACGCAAGTGAGAGAGCCGATGACGGCTTACGTTTTCGCGGTTCTCTTCGGCCTCAATGCCCGCGGCGCTGCAGTGCTCACGCAGATCCTGCTGGCGCGCTACTTTGGCCGGCATTCCTACGGCGCGATCAGTAGTGTTCTCGACCCTTTCCACAAAGGCGGCTTGGGTCTGGGAGCGCTCTTTGCCGGGCTCGCCTTCGACTCTGCCGGCCACTACGGAATCATCTTTGCGATTTTTTCGGCGAGCTATGTGGTTTCCGCTTCGTTGATTTTTTTGGCGCGGCGGCCGGCGCCTCCGAAGCAACGATCGGCCTAATGAGACCTTATCCGGCAAACGCCTCTTTGCCTCCGGGTGGCGATACGGCGAATGTGTTAAGCGTCATTGCGACCATCACATAGAAGCCAATCGCGCTGACCAGCTCGACCATGCCTTGTTCTCCGAACATTGCCATGCCCCGTTGGTAGTTTGCGTCGGATAAGGACCGGGTGGTGTTGAGTTCTATCGTGATGTCATAAACGAGGCGTTCGTCGTCGCGACTGAATTCCGGCGTGCGCTGCTCGCGGATGGCTTGAATGACCTCGGGCGCGATGCCGAACTTTAGCGCGTGAGGCTCGTGTATGAACCAGCCATACGGCGCCGCGGCGAGACGAGCCGAAACCAGGATCATCAACTCGAGCAGTCGTCGTTCAAGTTTCACTCGTGAGGCAAACATCTCCTGCAATTTGAGAGTGTTTTCGCAGAGCTCGGCGTTGCGCAGCCAGACTGCGAACGGGCCGCGCACGTGACCCCGCGCGCCCATTAACTGCTGGTAAATCCGCCGCTGGTCGGAAGAAAGTTTGGCTTCTTCGATATCTGGCAAGCGTCCCATGGGCCATCCTTAATTAAAGCGGCTGGCTGAAATCGTTTAAACCGTTCAAGCGGTTCAAGTCGTTCAAGAGATCGAGACAGAACCCTTTGATTCGCTACCGCCGGGACTCGGTTTTCAGAGACTCCGTGAGCTCCCGTAAATATTCTTCCTGTTCCTTACCCCGGTACAACGCGAGCGAGCCATCCTGCTTCAGCGGTATACCACCGAAAAAGTGGAACGCGTGGCCATCCCAGTCGTAGAACTCATCGCCCCGTTGATAAATCTCTTTCCACTTGTACCCGACGGGACTACGGTGCAAACCCGTGCGCGCCGGGAAGGCGTCTTCTCTATCACGGGAATCATTGAGATCTTCCTTCGGACCGGCTTCTTCGGGAAGCCCTTCCCACATGCGACGGTAGTTGGGAAGGAACTCTTGCTCGCGTACCAACAACGCCGTGTGCATGTCCCACCAAGGGCTGTGTCCGGCGACGCGCTCATCGACCTGGTCAACTAGCTTGTAGATGAGCCGGGCGCCCGCCCTAAGACGGAGTACCAGCATGCCCTCGGCGATTGCCGGGTTAATCACCGGTTGCAGGCCGCAATACTTTTCAAAAAAGGCTGCGGTTCTGCCGAGGTCGCGGGAGCCGTACACTGCGTGGCTGATGCGGCCGACTTTTTCTTCGGTGCAGATCTCCATGGCGCCTTCCGGCATGTGCACCGGCGCCCACAGCTCATATTGGTTGCCGTCCGGATCGGCGAAATAGATCTTTGTCCCTTCGTCGCCTTCGGCGGCTGTGCGGATCGGATCGCTGTGCGAGATCTTGTGCCGGTCGAGCCGCCGCAGGTGCATGTCGATATCCTCGGGCCGGATGTAGAATCCGCAGCGGGGCATGTCTTCGCCCAGCGCTTTGGCCGGCGGATAGTTCTCGGGCTGAAGGAAAGCGCCGATGCGACACGATCCCCCCTCCCACCACATAAAGCAGAATATCGGCGTATTTTTCTTTCTCATGTTAGTCGTGAGTCCGTTGATCGGTCTTGGAGGAAGCCCCGTGGCTTTATTTGCCCAATCAGCCCAGGCAGATAGATCGTTCGTCCCGACCACGTAGTGATCGATCCAATGCACTGCCCCACGAGGTTCATCGTTTGTCATATATGCAATCCTCCCTCGACGTAGATTATGAAACGTGGCGCTTTCGAGATCACCGAATCATCTCAAACTCCAGCAGCTGCCGCGGCGCCCTGTGGTAGGCCTCCAGGCAGCTCTCTTCCGAGGAGGCGACCCCTGGTGGAATCCTCCTTGCCCGAAGGGAGACTTTAAGCGGGGAAATATCGAACGGATAGGGCTCCATTCTCACGGAGCGAGCGCCGTTGGGAAGGATACGCAGCTCCACTTCCGCCTGACTGTCATAGGCCACGCGGATCGGGGCGAGTAAATCTTCTTTGAAATTATTTTCATCGCTGTAGCCGTCGCAGCAGAAGTAAAGAGAAAGCAGGTCGTAGATCTGCAAAGCGCGGTAGTTGAACCATAAGTCGTTTTCGAAAGCTGGGTCTCCTGTGCCCAGGGAGTTTTTCTCTTCCTGTTGTTTTGCCTCAAACGCTTTCATGGCGGCTTTCACCTCAGGGCTTCTCTCGCGCAGCCTGCCTTTGGGGCTGGTGAACGTCTGATAGCGGTTTTGCCACAGTCCGGTGCGATGCATCGATACGAGCAGCGCTGCGTAGCGGTCCTGAGAGCGAATCCATTCAACGTTTCGCGCGTACGCGTTTAACTCGATCGCTTCAAACGAAGGGATCTCTTCGCGGTGGGCGTAAGGCCGTCCTCGGGCGAGGTTCATCGGCGGATTGCCTTCCCATTCTCGATAGCCGCTGTCGTGGTAAGTGGTGGCGAAGACCATGGTCTTGTAAGGCCGGAGCTTGGAAAAATCCTTATTACCCCAGTGGGCGGCAAACTGGGCCGAAAGCTCCGCGTGATCTTCCTGGGTGCTAACGATGGACGAACCATCTTTCAAATCTCGCACAACCATGGTGGCCTCCATACAAAAAACGTAAAAGCGAAACGGTTGGAGCATTGGAGTACTGGAGTATTGGGTTTTTTAAGAATGCATCACTCCATGACTCCGCGACTCCAGTCACTCCCGTCCTTAGTCTCTCAGATAGAGCGTCTATCAAGCAGGCTTGGTCGCTGTCAACGATTAAAGACGCCCCGAAAAAACTCGCGGGCTTCTCACCGTACCTTGTTAATGGGCAGGCTGTCTGTTAAACACAACTTTCGCGTTCTGCTATGCGGTTTACTCCCACCCCCTGGTTCATCGCCACGCTTGCCTTTTTGATTCTTGGGTTTACCCGTGGTCTCCATTCGTCGTTCGGTGTTTTCTACGTCGCGCTTCTCGATAATTTCAACTGGGGTCGCGGGGCCACGGCCGGCGTCTTCTCGACGGTCCTTGTGGTGGATGCGAT
The DNA here is from genome assembly GCA_035762645.1 of Binatia bacterium. Taxonomy (GTDB): domain Bacteria; phylum Desulfobacterota; class Binatia; order UBA9968; family UBA9968; genus DASTOD01. The sequence goes on from DASTOD010000177.1 coordinate 5,501, forward strand.
CCTGTCGCCGGTGGTGGGCCATTTTCTGGATCGTTTTGGAACCCGGAAAATCGTCTTTGCCGGCTCCCTTATCCTCGCCGCGGGCCTTTTTCTGAGCAGCTACGTCGATAGTCTCTGGCAGTTCTACCTTTTTTTCGGATTGCTATCGGCCGTCGGCATAACTTTCACGGGCATGGTGCCGCACGTCTTTCTGATCTCGGAGTGGTTTGTGTCGAATCGCGCCTCTGCGATCGGTTTCGTGTATGCCGGCACGGGGGTGGGGATCTTGGTCCTTGCGCCCCTTAGTGAATGGCTGCTTTCGACCTGGGGTTGGGCGCGAGCTTTTCAAACATTCGCCGCCATCGTGATGATCTTGTTGGTGCCGTTAGTGTGGATTTTTTACCAGCATGGCCCCTATGGCGAAAGGCTCCGTTCCAAGAAAGGACCGAAGTCAGGCGAAAATCAGTGGACGGCAAAGTTGGCCTTGCGGAGCTTGCAGTTTTGGCTGCTTTTTTTCGCGCGCATCTGCGCCGCTTCCGGCACCACGGTCATCGTCACCCACCAAGTGGCCCACGTGGCGGATATCGGCTACAGCAAGCTCGTGGCCGCGTCCATCTTTGGTTTCGCCGGCATTACGAGCAGCTTCGGCAGGGTAGTGTTCGGTTTCATTGCCGATCGTCTCTCCAAACAGGCGGCCTACACGCTCAATATTATAATGACCATCATCGGCATCGGCGCTCTGATGATTCTCAGCGATCCGAGCCAAACCTGGCTTTTGTATGTTTACGTGATTTTTTTTGGCATCGGCTTTGGCTCGCGCGCGGTCATCTTCTCCGCGCTCACCGCGGATCTCTTTTCCGGGAAAGGATTTGGGTCGATTCTGGGTTACTCTACGGTCGCGGTAGGCGTCGGCGGCGCGCTGGGCTCCTGGTTGGGCGGGGCGCTTCATGACTGGACCGGCAGTTATCTCATCTCCTTCGCGCTATCGTCGGTGGTGCTGGGTATTTCTGATATCTGCATCTGGGTTGCCCCTGCGCCTCGGGTCGCCGCATACGACGAGCGGCTTTGGGCCAAAGAGCGTAAGTAACCCCCGGATCTTGGCCGCGTCTCTCCGCCGGGTATCCTAAGATCCCTCACATCCGTTCGGGATGGGATGACACGCCGGGGTCATTTCGAGCGACGCGAGAAATCCTATTCCTCGCGTCGGCGCCCGGGACCGAGTGAGGTGCGATGGATCCGAGGTTAGCATAGGTCAGACAGTCACTTTACTTGAGAGGCTCCCCAGAAGTTGTTACTTTAAATCTGCACTTATGGATGCTCGGTTGCGAGAAGGCATACGTCTGTTTAACGAGGGCCGGTTTTTCGAGTCGCACGAAGAATTGGAAGGTTTTTACCAGCAGACCGAGGCCGCCAACAAGCCTTTTTTGGAAGGTTTGATCCTATTGGCCGCCGCTTTCAGGCTGTTTAGCGATTTTCACGAAGTGAAGGGGCCGGTGCGCATGGTCTACCAGGCCTTGATGCGGTTCGAGAATTACCCGGCCACTTTTCTGGAGATTCGCGTCGACAGGCTCTCGGCAACCCTGGAGGCATGGGCCAAAGAGAAGGAAAACCTCGGCGAGAAGCCCTCGTCCTCGAAGATTCCCAGAATCCAGCTCAAACGCTTCCGCTTCTTTTCATGAGCCATACTGCTTTACGAGAGAAGATTCAACGTTTTCTTGCCACACGGGGGTCGGGCCCGAAACGGATTCAAGGACTGCAAGGCGGCGCGCGTGCCTACGCGCTCGCCCTTGCCGCCGAAAGCGCACGACGGCCGATCGTCGTCGTTTCGGCAACGGCGCGCGACGCGGAGGATCTTTACCGCGATCTGTCTTTTTTCTTGGGGCAGGAGACATCCGTGCCGCCGGTTCGCAAGCGGTTGCATCTCTTTCCCTCCTGGGAGGTGCTTCCCTTTGAAAGCCTATCCCCCCATCCAGATAACATCGCCGGTCGTCTGGAGGGGCTCTATAAACTCGTCGAAGAAACGGCGCCCCTGCTGGTCGCGACTCCGGCTGCGTTGATGCAAAAGGTCATTCCCAAAGAGGCGCTGAAGCAATCGTATCTTTATCTTGTCGCCGGTCAGGAGCTATCGCGCGAAAATCTCCTCGAACATCTCGTCCAGTGGGGCTTCCAAAACGTTCCGTTGGTCGAAGAGCGGGGGGATTTTAGCGTCCGCGGCGGTATCGTCGATCTGTTTTCCGCCGGGTATGTTCGACCGCTCCGCCTGGAGTTCGACGGCGACCGCCTGGAGTCCATTCGCGAATTCAGTCCATCGACGCAGCGCTCCGAGCGCGCACTGGAAGAATTGCTGGTGTTGCCGATGAAGGATTTTTCCCTGAAGCATGCCGCCATGGAGAGTATTGTGCGCCGGCTCGACCAGCGAGCCGCGGAGTTGGAGATCGATCGGCGGGAGAAAAATAGCCTGCTGGATTCTCTTAGGGAGGGCATCCCGTTTCCGGGAATGGAATTCCTGGCGCCGTATTTTTATTCCGAACTGGCGCCGATTTTTTCTTACCTGCCGGCCGACACGCTGATCTGGCTGGATGGCGCGGACCGGATCGAGGCGGAGGCGGAACGTTTTGGCCGCTTGGCTTGGGAGCGACACGAGAGGGCGAAAGAGGAGCGCCGCCTGGTCCCGCCCATGGAGGCGCTCTATCTGAACGAGCACGAATGGCGCGAGGCGCTGCGGCCGTTCGCTCAAGTCCAAGGTGAATCACTGATCCTGCTGGCCTCTTCGGAAAAGGCCCAGGAATCGACGCTCACCGTGGAATCCTTTCTTACCCGCGACCTCCGCCACGAGCCCGCCGCGCGCAGCAGCGAGCTATCGTTGGCGCCGCTGATCGAGCGGCTGAAGGAGTGGGAGAGCCAACGCGTTTACTTCGCGGCGCCGACGCGCGGCGACGCCGGCCGGCTGAGGGACCTGCTGAGCCACTACGATGTCGAGCTCCCGCTGGCGGAGGAGCCGCTTGCGTCCCTGCTCGCTCGTAGCGAACTCTCGCGAGCGATCGTGTGCGGACACTTAAACCATGGGTTTCGCCTTCCGGAAGCCGGTTTGGTTTTGTTGACCTTCGATGAGATTTTCGGCACGCGGAAAAGGCATCCCGCGACTTCCGAGAGAAGCCAACCGAGTCATTTTCTTACCAGCCTGAGCGAGCTCAAACAGAACGATTACGTCGTGCATATCGATCATGGCATCGGCATTTATCGGGGCCTAAAGTTTCTCGAGGTCGCGGGCGTCGGGGGTGAATTTCTCCATTTGGAGTACGAAGGCGGCGATCGCCTTTACTTGCCCGTGGATCGCATCAACGTGGTGCAAAAATACATTGGCGGCGACGGCGCCGAGCCGACACTGGACCGGTTGGGCGGGACTTCGTGGGAGAAGGTCAAGGCCAAAGCGCGCAAGTCGATTTTTGCTATGGCCGAAGAGTTGGTGCAGCTTTATGCGTTTCGCGAGGCCCGCGAAGGCAACGCTTTTGCGCCCCCGGACGCACTCTATCGGGAATTCGAGGCCGCGTTCGAATATGAAGAAACGCCGGACCAGCAGCGGGCCATCGATGAGACGCTCGCCGACATGGAGAAAAAGAAACCCATGGACCGTCTGGTCTGCGGCGATGTCGGTTATGGCAAAACCGAAGTGGCCATGAGAGCCGCTTTCCTCGCCATCGAGGGCGGGAAGCAGGTTGCCGTGTTGGCGCCGACGACCATCCTCGCCCAGCAACATCTTCAGACTTTCCGGCAGCGTTTTCGCAACCAGCCGGTGCGCGTCGAAATGGTCAGCCGTTTTCTGACGACAAAAGAAATGGAGCAGGTGCTCGAAGGATTGGCCAAAGGCATGGTGGATATCGTCATCGGCACGCACCGTTTGCTGCAAAAGGACGTCGAGTTCAAAGACCTCGGCCTGGTGATCATCGACGAGGAGCACCGCTTCGGCGTCGTGCACAAAGAACGGCTGAAAAAGCTCCGGCAATTGGTCGACGTGGTCAGCCTGACCGCGACGCCCATCCCGCGCACGCTGCACATGTCGCTGGTGGGCATCCGGGATTTGAGCATCATCGAGACTCCGCCTCTGGATCGCTTGGCGATTCAGACTTACGTCACCCGCTACGATGAGCGGCTCGTTCGAGACGCTATCCTGCGCGAGCTCCAACGCGGCGGCCAGGTGTTTTTTCTTCACAATCGCGTCGAGACGATCGATCGCGTGGCGCTGAAATTGGCCGAGCTTGTGCCGGAAGCAAGGATGGCTGTCGCCCATGGCCAAATGCGCCCGAAGGAACTGGAAAGAGTGATGCTCGATTTTCTGGAGAACAAGACTCAAGTGTTGGTCTGCTCGGCGATCATCGAATCCGGCCTGGATTTCCCCAACGCCAATACGATCATTATCAACCGCGCCGACAAATTCGGCCTCGCGCAACTCTACCAGCTGCGCGGCCGCGTTGGCCGTTCGAATCGACATGCCTATGCTTATTTACTGATTCCCGGCGAAAAGGCGATCACGCGCGACGCCGAGAGAAGACTCCGCGCGCTGCAGGAGCTGGACGGCCTGGGCGGTGGATTCAAGCTCGCGCTTCACGATCTCGAGATCCGTGGGGCGGGCAATCTGCTGGGGGAACAGCAATCGGGGCAGATCACCGCCGTCGGCTTCGAGCTTTACACCGAAATGATGGAAAAGGCCGTGCGCGAGCTTAAAGGAGAAGCGGTGGCGCTGGAGGTGGAACCGGAGATTCGCTTGGGCATCGCCGCCTATTTTCCCGAAGACTACATCCCTGACGCCAATCAGCGGCTCTACTTTTATAAGCGGCTCGCGAGCCTCCGGGACCCACGAGAACTGGCAGAGCTCAAAGAGGAGATTAAAGACCGCTTTGGGGCTTACGGTTCGGCCGTGGAGAACTTGTTTCTGGTGATGGAGCTCCGCCGGGTGTTGAAACAATTTCTCGTGCGGCAGATCACCGTCTCGGAAGGCAGAGTCTTCCTGCTGTTTCATGCCGAATCGCCGGTCAAAGTGGACAGGCTGCTGGAGCTGATCAGACGACAAAAAAACCGCTTCCGTCTGTCCCCGGATGGGCGCCTTTCCTTCCTGCCGCAGCAGCGGGAGTGGCAGCCGCTGCTGGCTGAGGTGGCCCAGTTGCTGCAAGCCATTCACGAAATCCCGGCCCAGGGGAGCTTGCCGCTCGAGCCGCTGCTCGGGTGAGAGCTTTCAGGGCGCGACCAGCAGGGGCCGATAGAATCGAAATCGGCCTGTGCCGGGTTGGATTTTAAGATCGGTTGTGGTACCTCTAGTAGCCAACTACGCAGGTCCCTCGGGCTGAAAGTTTTCATGAGGCAAGCCGCACAAACGAGCCTCGTCGTTGTTTTCGTTCTCGCCTTCCTCGGAACTCCCGTTCGCGCGAAGGTCGTCGAACAGCTGATCGCTGTGATTGACGGCGAGCCGTATACCCTCAGCGATTTCGCATCCTACGCCAAAAGAAAAATGAGCCGTGAATTTCCTTCGGGAGACCTGAAGAGCGTAAATCCCGACGATCGCGAGGTACTGGAGCACTTTATCACGGATAAACTCCTGGAAGCGGAAGTCCGCGAAGCGGGCATTAAAATCACCGCCGAGGATGTCGATCGCTACATCGCGCAGATCAAGACAAAAAACCGGCTGACCGACGACGATCTGAAAACCGCCTTAAGCCGCGAAGGCCACACGCTAGAGAGCTACAGAGCTTCGGTCAAAAGCGAACTCGAAAAAAATGAGATCATCGATCGCGAAGTCCGAAAACGCGTCAATATAACCGACGATGACGTTGCGCGGTATTATCAACTGAACGCTAAAAATTATCGCTCCGACGAGCGAGCCAAGCTGCGCCATATCCTGTTGTCGCTTCCGCGCAATGCCTCTCAGGAAGAGGCGCAGAGCGTCATGGCCAAAGCCCATGAGTTGTACAAGAGGATCCAGGCCGGCGAGGACTTCGCTGGCTTGGCGCGGGAATTCTCCCAAGGAGCGGGGCAGACCGAAGGCGGCGACATCGGATGGGTGCGGCGCGGAACCCTGATCGGTGGCCTGGAAGAGGTGGCCTTTGAAAAGTTGTCGGCAGGGCAGGTGAGCGAGCCTTTCCGCACCCCGATGGGCGTCCATTTGGTGAAGCTCGAGGCCCTCGACAAAGGCAAGCCGCTGCCGCTCGCGACCGTGGCGCCGAAAATCAAAGACGAGCTGTACGCCAAAATCCTGGAGGAAAGATTCGCCAAATGGGTCAAAACCGACCTCAGACGCAAGCATCGCGTCGATGTGAAGCTGCCTGGTGTGGAGTTCAAGGCCGAGGATGCGAAGGAGGGCACGGTCGATGCGCTCATGGCGCGCTCGACGCGAGTGAACCGCAAAGAGGACCGTAGCCTGCTCAGCTATCTCAATCCCCTTTCGTACATCACTAGCGAGACCGACGAAGACACCGATCCGAAAAGCCCACTCTACGGGAAAAAGGTCGTAAGCGTGTTCGGGGTACCGCTCTTTGCCCGCGAGAACATAGAAGATGTTCCGGACGTCCTATCGCCACAGCCCAACCCACCGGCGGAACGAGAGTCGAAAGACGGACAGTCAGGTGGATTTTTCTCTTCGATCTTAGATTCTTTGAATCCATTCAAACGCTAGTCTCTTGCCTCCCTTCCCTGAAGCAGGGATAATCGGCGAGGTGATTATTTTTTCTAGAATCTATGTTGCGTAAGCCGATCGTTGCTATAACGATGGGCGATCCGGCGGGTATCGGTCCAGAAGTCGTGCTGAAGGCACTGGGCCACTCGGCGATTCAGAGAGCCTGCTACCCGCTGATTTTAGGCGACTGGCAAGTCCTTCAAAGAACGCGCGGCCCAAGGCACGGCTCGCTGAAGCTCGCCTGTTGGCGCCCCGGTCAGTCGCTTATACCTTTGCTCCGGCGCGACCGAAGCTGCATCGTTTATCCGCTTTCATCCTTATCGGCGAAAGACTCACGGCCCGGCGCGCCATCCACGGCCGGAGGTCATGCGGTTTATCGATACATCGTAGTGGCGGCTAAACTGGCGCTCTCCGGGGTTGTCGATGCTATCGCTACGGCTCCGATCAGCAAGAGCGTTCTGCAACGCGCGGGATATAATTATCCCGGGCATACGGAATTGCTGGCGGAACTGAGTGGAACGGCGGAATGCCGCATGATGCTGCTCGGCAAGAAGCTCCGAGTGGTCTTGGTCACCGGACATCTCGGCTTCAAAAAAATCGCCCGCGGCCTCACCCGCGACGGCATTCGCGTGACTCTAGAGTTGACCGACCGCAGCTTGCGTGAGTTCTTTGCTATCCGGCGTCCGCAAGTCGCCGTGGCTGCTTTGAACCCTCATGGCGGCGAACAGGGAATCTTCGGAAGCGAGGAAAAAGCAATCATCGCGCCGGCAGTGCGAGCCGCGAGACGCCGCGGCATTCAGGCTCATGGGCCGTTTCCCGCCGACAGCCTGTTTCATCGGGCCGTGCGGGGAGACTACGATGCCGTCGTGTGCATGTATCACGATCAGGGCTTGATTCCTCTCAAGCTGCACCATTTTTTTGGCGGGGCGGCGCTGACCTTAGGGCCGCCGTTCATTCGCACTTCGGTGGATCATGGAACCGCCTACGACATCGCGGGCACCGGGAAGGCGGATGCGTCGAGCATGAAAGAAGCCATCCTTCTCGCCGCTCAACTGGCACGACAGCGCCGTTCACGGAGGCAGCGATGAATCCATCGATATTTCGCGAGTACGATATCCGGGGTTTGGCCGAAAGGGATTTCGATAAAGATTTCGCGCTGTTGTTGGGTCAGGTGCATGGGACCGTCATCAGCGAAAGGGGTGGAACACGGGTCAGCGTGGGCCGAGATTGTCGCGCAACCTCGAACGCCTATGCAGAGGCGGTCATCGCCGGGCTGGCTGCGACGGGGTTGCAGGTTTACGATATCGGCGTTTGTCCCACCCCGGTGCTTTATTTTTCGCTTTTTCACCTCGATGTCGATGGCGGCGTTCAGGTCACGGCCAGCCATAATCCGTCGGAATACAACGGTTTTAAACTCTGCATGGGGAAAGAGACGCTTTATGGTCAGAAAATCCAAGAGATCCGCGATCGGATGGAACGCCGGGAGTTTCGCCAAAAGCCTGGCGGCGGAGTCGAGAGCTACGCCATCGTGCCGCCTTACCACAGCTATCTGCTCGGCGACGTGCCCCGATTGGCGCGGCCCTTGAAAATGGTGGTAGATGCCGGCAGCGGGGTGGGCGGTCCGATAGCGCCGCCCCTTTTCCGTCAATTGGGCTGTACCGTATGGGAAATTGCCTGCGTGCCGGACGGGCGGTTCCCGATCCACCATCCCGATCCAACCGTTCCCGAGAACCTCGAGCTGTTGATCGAAAAGGTAAGGCAGGAAAAGGCCGACCTCGGGATCGCCTACGATGGCGATGCCGACCGCATCGGCGCGGTCGATGAGAAAGGTAACATCCTTTGGGGCGATGAGCTTTTGGTGTTGTTTTCACGAGATGTTCTTCAACGCAATCCAAACGCCATCATCATATCGGAGGTCAAATGTTCTCAGCGGCTGTATGACGACATTGCAAAAAACGGCGGGCGGCCGATCATGTGGAAGGCCGGCCATTCACTGCTCAAAGCCAAGATGAAAGAGACCGGCGCGCTTCTAGCGGGCGAGATGAGCGGCCACATGTTCTTCGCGGAGCGTTACTTCGGCTACGATGACGCTATCTATTCTTCGCTCCGTCTATTGGAGATCGTGGCGAACGCCGGCCGGCCGTTGTCGACCCTGTTGGCCGATCTGCCGCCGGCCGTATCCACGCCGGAGATACGCGTAGACTGTCCGGACGATAAGAAATTTGCCATCGCCGAGAGAGCGCAGGAGTACTTTCGCCAACATTATCCCGTCGTCGATGTCGACGGAGTACGGGTGCAGTTCGCCCACGGCTGGGGTCTGGTACGTGCTTCCAACACGCAACCTGCACTGGTGTTGCGCTTTGAGGCCGCGTCAGCTGAAAAACTGCATGAGTATCGCGCGATCATCGAGGGCAAGCTCAAGGAACTGCAGGCCTAGCCCGGTGTTCTCGGTTTGGCGTCTCGAGTCTCGTGTTCCCCTCGATACCGCGAGCTGCGCTCGCTACTCGGGGCAGACGGGTAGGGGAACTCGAGACTCCAAACCCGAAACTCGAAACTGCCGGATTCGATGGACCCGGAAGGGCTCACTGTTTCGCAGTGCGCTTTCCTAGTCCAGGCCTAACGGCGACCGCAATGCCAGGCAAAATAGTTGTCAAAGGGGCCCGGGTTCATAATCTCAAAAATATCGACGTTGCCCTTCCCCGGGACAGCTTCGTCGTGATCACCGGAGTATCGGGCTCGGGGAAATCTTCCTTGGCCTTTGACACGCTTTACGCCGAAGGGCAGCGAAGGTATCTGGAATCTCTGGCGGCCGACACGCGGCAGTTCTTCCAACAATTGGAAAAGCCCGACGTCGACTCCATCGCCGGCCTTTCCCCGACTATCGCCATTCAGCTGACGTCGGCGGTCTCAAGCCCGCGTTCTACGGTGGGCACGATGACCGAGATTTACGACTACTTGCGCCTTCTCTATGCGCGCGTCGGGCAACCGACTTGCGTGCAATGCGGTCGCGACATCAGGGTGCAAACGACCGGACAGATCATCGATCGATTGCTCCTGCTTCCCGCGCAGACGCGCATTGTGGTCATGGCCCCGATGGTCTCGGCTTCTAGGGGAGAAGCCGAAGAGAAGTTACGCGACGTCGCGCGCCAGGGCTTCGTTCGAGTCATGATCGGCGGCAAGCTTCACGAGTTGTCTCAAGAAATCCGGCTTGAAACCAATCCGCCCTACCAAGTGGATTTGATTGTTGATCGTTTGGCGGTGCGTGACGGCATAGAGCGGCGTCTGGCGGACTCCGTTGAGATCGCGTCGCGTTTCGGCGATGGCGTGATTAAAGTTGCGGTCGGCGCCGCCAATGATTCACCGCCGGCGGAGGTGCTAGTCTTCAGTCAGAAGTTCGCCTGTGTCGTATGCGGGACTTCTTTGCCCGAGATTACACCGCGGCTCTTTTCGTTCAACAGTCCTCATGGGGCTTGCCCGGCGTGCGGCGGATTGGGCGTAGATGCTGCGCCGCGCCGCGGGCCTGGCGAGGCAGTCCAAAACGCTCAAGGCGCTCCCTGCCCCCGATGCCATGGAACGCGGCTGAAGCCGGAGAGCCTGTCGGTAAAGCTTGGCGGGAGGAATATCGCAGAGGTGACCGCTTTGCCTGTGGGTGAAGCCGTTGATCTTCTTCGGCAGCTCAAACTGGGCGAGAAGGAGAGCGTCATCGGCGCCAAGGTTCTCGACGAAATCGTGAGCCGGGGCCGATTCCTGATTCAGTTGGGCCTCGGATATCTCACGCTCGATCGGCCGTCCTTTACGCTTTCGGGCGGAGAGGCCCAACGCGTACGGCTCGCCACTCACATCGGTTCCGGCTTGGCAGGGGTGCTCTACATTCTCGATGAACCGAGTATCGGCCTGCACCAACGAGACAATCGGCGCCTTTTGGCGATACTCGAGCGTCTGCGGGACTGCGGCAACTCGGTGCTGGTCGTAGAGCACGACCAAGAAACCATAATGGCGGCGGATTATGTCGTTGACATGGGACCGGGCGCCGGGGTGAATGGCGGAGAAGTTGTCGCGCAAGGAACACCGGCAGAGCTGATGGACATTGCGGCTTCGCTGACGGGACAATACCTGTCCGGCCGGACCCAAATCAACGTGCCTGCGACAAGACGCAAAGCAACCGGCGACGTCCTCGTCGTCCATGGAGCGCGCGAGAACAATCTGAAGAACCTCACGGTCGAGTTTCCCGTGGGCGCGATGACCTGTGTGACCGGGGTTTCCGGTTCGGGTAAAAGCAGCCTGATCATGGATACTCTTTACAACGCGATGGCGCAGCGCCTTCACCATTCCAGGGCAAGAGCGGGAGAACACGACGCCCTCATCGGCTGGCAGCAGTTCGATCGGGCCGTCGGCGTCGATCAAGCGCCCATCGGGCGCTCTCCACGCTCCAATCCGGCTACCTACACAGGGGCCTACGAACAAATCCGGGATCTTTTCGCGCAGCTGCCGGAGGCGAGAGTGCGCGGGTATAAAGCCGATCGGTTTTCGTTCAACGTCAGGGGCGGGCGATGCGACGCGTGCGCGGGCGACGGCATCATACGCATCGACATGTATTTCTTGCCGGAGGTCTTCGTGCCGTGCGATGTCTGCAAAGGCAGGCGCTATAATCGGGAGACGCTCGAAATCAAATACAAGGGGCTAAGCATCGCGGACGTTTTGGATTTGACGGTGAATCAGGCTCTCGAACTTTTCAATGCCATCCCGACATTGGCTGAAAAATTGCGCACGTTGAGAGACGTGGGGCTCGGATATTTGCGGCTGGGCCAACCTGCGCCGTCGTTATCCGGCGGCGAAGCGCAGAGGGTCAAGCTGGCGCGTGAGCTGGCCCGCAAATCGGCTGGAAGATGCCTCTATGTGCTCGATGAGCCAACCAGCGGGCTGCATTTCAACGATGTGAAGCAACTTCTGGAAGTTCTTGGCCGTCTAACCGGCTCGGGAAATACCGTGGTTATCATCGAACATAACCTGGACGTCATAAAATCCGCTGATTATATTATTGATCTTGGACCGGAGGGAGGAGCGAACGGAGGTTGGATTGTCGCCAGGGGGACGCCGGAAGAGGTGGCAAGGGCTGCAGGATCATACACGGGCGAGTACCTTAAGAGAGTGCTTGCCGATCAGCCAATGGGTATCAGCGAGCCGGACCGCGCGAGCCCTCCTGTGTAAATTAACCAATCATAATAATAAGTTAACACTTGTATTGACGCGAGAGATCGATTTCGATAATATCAGACTAAGTTAGTAGGAATCGGTGAAAAGATCGAGCAGATTCGAGGGCTCCGACCGTGAATACGCCCATCTACATGGATAACCATGCCACTACTCCGGTAGACCCGCGAGTGTTTGAGACCATGCTGCCGTATTTCACGCAAAAATTCGGCAACGCGGCAAGCCGCAACCACGCGTTCGGATGGGAAAGTGAAGCCGCAGTCGATACGGCAAGGGAAGAGATCGCGCGCTTGATCAACGCCGGTTCGCCGAGAGAAATCGTTTTCACCAGCGGCGCTACCGAATCCGACAACCTGGCGATAAAGGGAATTGCCGAGTCTTACGGGGCGAAAGGAAACCATATCGTCACTTGCGTGATCGAGCACAAGGCGGTCTTGGATAGCTGCAAAGCGTTGGAGCAGCGGGGTTATAGGGTAACCTATCTTGCCGTAGATTCGGATGGCTTGGTGGATGCGGAGCAAGTCCGTGCCGCCATCACACCGAAGACCATTCTAATCTCGATTATGGCGGCAAACAATGAAATCGGCACGATTCAGCCGATCAAAGAGATCGGCCGGGTGGCGAAAGTCAAAGGAATTGTCTTTCACACGGACGCGACCCAGGCGGTGGGAAAAATCCCCATCGACGTGGAGCAAATGGGAATTGACCTTCTTTCGCTCACGGCACATAAAATGTACGGGCCCAAGGGGGTGGGCGCGCTCTACGTACGTTCGAGCAAGCCTCGCGTCAAGCTCAGCCCCCTAATCGACGGCGGTGGGCACGAGCGCGGAATGAGGTCGGGTACGTTGAACGTTCCAGGAATCGTTGGCCTCGGAGAGGCTTGCCGGATCGCGCAAAGAGAAATGGCAGCGGAGGCGAAGCGGCTCACGGCCTTGCGGGAGCGGCTGAGGGAAGGGATGAGCAATGCATTAGAGGACATTTACGTAAACGGTCACCCGACCCGGCGTCTTCCCGGCAACATGAACATGAGCTTTGCCGGCGTCGACGGGGAGTCGCTCTTGATGGGACTAAAGGAAATCGCGGTTTCGACGGGTTCCGCCTGTACGTCGGCTGCTTTGGAGCCATCGTACGTGCTTCGGGCCATCGGCGTCGATGAGCAGCTCGCTCATGCCTCGATTCGGTTCGGTTTGGGCCGCTTCAATACCGAGGAGGAAGTGGACTATACGATTTTACGGGTCGGTGAAGAAGTCGCTCGATTGCGGAAGCTATCGCCGCTTTACCGCGCCAAAACCACGAAGTCCAGGGACCAGCGGCCGATGATGAAAATTTCGCAGCCAATTTAGCGACTGGAGAGTTGGACCTATGGCCACAGCGATCAGTGTGACGGAGCGTGCGGCAGCCAAGATCAAAGAACTTATCGCTGCCGAACACAAGGAAGGACACGGACTGCGAGTTAAAGTGGTGGGCGGCGGTTGTTCGGGGCTTCAATACAAGGTCGATTTCGATTTGCCCAAGGGTACGGACAAGGTGTTCGAGAAGGATGGAGCGAAGGTTCTCGTCGATATGAAAAGTCTACTTTATCTCAGCGGCACCGAGCTGGATTTTAAAGAAGAGCTGATGCAATCGGGGTTTATTTTTCAAAATCCCAATGTGAAGCGCGCCTGCGGATGCGGCGCTTCGTTTGCAGTTTAGTAATTAGGTTTGGGATAGGTCACATGAAAACCACAACGCCTACGGCAGAGAGTCTGGCAAATCGGGAATACAAGTACGGGTTTGTCACCGATATTGAAGCGGACACCGTCCCGCCCGGATTGGACGAAGACATTATTCGTCTGATTTCCGCCAAAAAGAACGAGCCTGAGTTCATGCTCGAGTGGCGTTTAAAGGCCTATCGTTACTGGGCCAAGTTGGAGAAGTCTCAGGCGGAGCCCAAGTGGGCGAACGTCCACTATCCCCCTATCGATTACCAGAAGATCGTCTACTACGCCGCGCCGAAGACCAGCGGAGATCGACCCAAGAGCTTGGAAGAGGTGGATCCGGAGCTTCTTAAAACCTACGAAAAACTGGGCATTCCGCTCAGAGAGCAGGAGCTATTGGCGGGCGTTGCCATCGATGCGGTGTTTGATAGCGTTTCGGTGGCGACGACTTTCAAAGGAAAGCTGGCCGAGCTCGGGATCATCTTCTGTTCGTTCTCCGAAGCGGTCGAGAACCATCCGGAACTGGTGCAAAAATATTTGGGCTCGGTGGTGCCGTACACCGACAACTTTTTTGCCGCGCTCAATTCGGCCGTCTTCAGTGACGGCTCCTTTTGTTACATTCCGAAGGGCGTGCGCTGCCCCATGGAACTGTCCACCTATTTTCGCATCAACGCCGCCGAGACCGGGCAGTTCGAGCGTACTCTGATCATCGCCGACCCAGGCAGCTATGTGAGCTACCTCGAAGGCTGTACCGCGCCCATGAGAGACACCAACCAGCTGCATGCGGCGGTGGTCGAGTTGATCGCCCACGACGACGCGCAGATTAAGTACTCGACCGTGCAGAACTGGTATCCGGGGGATGCCGAAGGGCGGGGCGGCATTTACAATTTCGTCACCAAACGCGGCAAATGTCTGGGGCAACGATCCAAGATCTCCTGGACCCAAGTGGAAACCGGCTCGGCCATCACCTGGAAGTACCCCAGCTGCATTCTGCAGGGGAACGACTCGGTAGGCGAGTTTTATTCCGTGGCATTGACCAACAATTATCAGCAGGCGGATACCGGCACGAAGATGATCCACATGGGGAAAAACACCAAGAGCACGATCATCTCCAAAGGCATCTCCGCGGGCCACGGGCAAAACACCTACCGCGGTTTGGTCAAGATCATGAAGGGCGCCACTGGGGCGCGCAATTACTCCCAGTGCGATTCGTTGCTTCTGGGGGACAAGTGCGGCGCGCACACCTTTCCCTACCTGGAGGTGTTGAATAGCGAGTCCCAGGTGGAACACGAGGCCTCCACGTCGAAAATCGGCGAGGATCAACTTTTCTATTGCCGGCAGCGGGGAATCTCGACGGAAGATGCCGTCAATATGATCGTCAATGGTTTTTGTAAGCAGGTTTTTCGTGAACTGCCGATGGAGTTTGCCGTGGAAGCGCAAAAATTGCTCGGCGTGAGCCTGGAGGGGAGCGTCGGCTAGCCACCGCGGCTGAAGGCCGATCGCCAGGGCTGCTGTATGAGTGCGGAAATTTACTTTGACAACAATGCTACGACTCGCGTGTTGCCCGAGGCCTTTGAGGCGATGCGCCCGTTTCTGACAGAACTGTACGGTAACCCCTCGAGCATTCATCGCTTCGGCAGTCAAGTGGGTCAGCACCTGGGCACCGCCAGGAAACAAGTCGCTGGCTTGCTCGGAGCGTCCGATCCGGTGGAAATCGTTTTCACGAGTTGCGGCACGGAGGGCAACAGCGCGGCGATTCGGAGCGTACTGGAATCCCGGCCGGGTAAGCGCCACATCGTTACGACGCAAGTGGAACATCCCGCGGTTCTCGGAGTTTGCCAGCACTTGGAAAAAAGGGGATACCAAGTGACCTGGCTCGCTGTCGATAACGCTGGAATGCTCGATTTGGAGGAGCTGCGTGGCGCGCTCGCCGATGACACGGCGCTGGTCTCGGTCATGTATGCCAACAATGAGACCGGAGTGATTTTTCCCATTGAGAAGATCGGCGAGATCGTCAAAGCAAAAGGGATCCCCTTTCATGTCGATGCCGTACAGGCGGCCGGAAAGATCCCTTTCACGGTCAACAAACTCCCCGTCGACCTGTTGACGGTCTCGGGCCACAAATTTCACGCCCCGAAAGGCGTTGGGGCGCTGTATGTTAGGCGCGGGATGCCGTTTACGCCTTTTATGATCGGCGGGCATCAGGAGCGCAACCGCAGAGCCGGAACCGAGAACGTCGCGGGCATTGTCGGGATGGGGGTGGCCGCGGAATTTGCGCTGAAGTACCTTGAGTCCTATGCTGTTCAGGTGAGGGCGTTGAGAGACCAGTTTGAAGAATCGCTGCTTCGATCTTGCCCGGGATCGCGCATCAACGGTTATGGCGTAGATCGGCTGCCCAACACCTCCAGCGTGAGCTTCAGGTATCTTGAAGGAGAGGCGATACTTGTGCTTCTGGACGAGCACGGCATCTGTGCCTCTACGGGGTCTGCTTGCACGGCGGGCTCGTCTGAGCCGTCCCATGTGTTACGGGCGATGAGGGTACCTGCCGATTGGCTTCAGGGGGCGGTTCGCTTTAGCCTTAGCCGGTTTAATACGCCGGAAGACGTCCATTATGTGAACCAAACGGTCCCGTCGATCGTCCAAAGGCTACAGGGCCTATCTGCGTTGGGGCGGTTCGCCGATCAGCAACCATCTCAGGAAACGAAACAACGGACGGGCGGCTCCGTCGGCACGAGGGGGTAAACCTATGGGCCTTATGCAGGTTCCTCGAAGGATCGATTATGGTTTACGTGCGGTAATCTATCTCTCGGGTCAAGATCCGGAAAAATGCTGCTCGATCAGCGAAATTGCCACCCAGCAGGGGGTGCCAAGAAAATTTTTGGAGAAAATCATTCAGGATTTGGTGCGTGGCGGCCTCATCAAATCGAAACGAGGATCGTGCGGCGGGTATATGCTGGCGCGGTCTGCCGATGCGATTTCATTTTATGACGTGATCGAGGCGCTCGAGGGTCCCATCGCCGTCAATACTTGTCTCGACCCGCACATGGGTTGTGACCAGCTGCCCCGTTGTACGATGGTGGGCGTGTGGAATGAAGTTCAACGAAAGGTAACCGAGGTTTTTACCAGGACAACAATCGCCGATTTGAGACAAACGCCCTGCAAAGACCTGCGTGGAGCTTCTTCTCTTTCGAGTGCGGCATGAAAGTGGGGTGAAGGCAGGCCGCACTCTATAGGGAGGTGATCGTTTATGGCGTATGAGACCGGACTAAGCATGGAAGAGAGGGTGACGTCGCTTTTTCAGCCCGACACTCTTTTGCCTGAACAGTATCTTGAGACTTTCCGGCGCAAATTGCATCTTGAGCCCGAGAAAAAGCTCATGCTGGCGGTATTGGAAGATGCTATCGCCTGTTTCCAAAAATATGTATCCGCGAGGGATGGCAAAGGCAAAATGCTGTTTCAGGAGGCTGAGGAGTGGTTTCAGGAGAAGGGCGGCGACTGGCTTTTTTCATTTTCCAATGTCTGCGAGACGTTGGGGTTCAATCCCGACTATCTGCGGCAGGGGCTGGCGCAGTGGAAGGCCAATAGACTGGAAGGTCATTCGAAGGCCAGAGTCTATCAGCTGACGCCCCAAAAGGGCAGAGCCAACAGGAGGCGGTTGCGTGTGTCCGCCAGAGGGAGACAGCGGATGCGAAAGGCCGCACACCGATAACCATCGAATCGGCGAATCCATAAACGGCGGTGGACGGGCGACAGCCGTCCACCGCTTTTTTTTGCGTCGCCCATCACGCTCAAACTTGCAAAGCCAGCCAAACCCATTCATAACTCTGCTATGGTCGAGCGACACAAGCGATCTGCGTTAGGTCGGTTCTTTTATAGTCTACGGTACCTGTTCGGCGAATATGCCCTGCGCGGCCTGATCGTTGTGATGCCCTGGATTCCTTATCGGATCCTCCTTCTCTTCACATCGTTTCTGGCACGGGTGGCCTTTCTCTTGATGTGGCCCTACCGCCGGCGCATGGAGCAAAATATAGCCCAGGCGATGGCCAGAGAAATTCCGAGTCGCGCCGCGCGCAAACAATTGGTCCGGCGCGCCTGGCAGAATTTTGCCCGAGGCATTCTCGAGACCTGCGCCGTGATGCACTTTCCCAAGGATAAAATAACCTCGACTATTGCGCTCGAGGGAGAAGAACATTTACAGCGGGCCCTCACTCGGGGGAAGGGGGTTATCGCTCTCAGCGCCCATTTGGGGAGTTTTACCCTGATCGGCGCCCGTCTGGCTGCAAGCGGCTATGCGTTTAGCGTGGTCGTGAAACAACCGCGCAACGAAAGGTTCAGTTCTTTGGTTGACGAATACCGCACGCAACTCGGGGTTCAAACGATTTCCGCCAAGCCACGCCGGGAAGCGGTCAAAGCCATCCTCAAAGCGTTGCGGCAAAACCGCATTGTTTTGGTCATTGCCGACGAGTTCAAGTCCGGCGGTGTGATAGTTGACTTCATGGGCCGGCCATTGGCCGCGCCGCGAGGACCTGCATCCCTGGCGCTTCGAACCGGTGCCGCGACGCTGCCGACGTTTGCCACGCGGCGTCCGGACGGGTCACTCGTCCTGTCCATCGGACCGGAGGTCCCGCCCGTGCAGTCGGAAGATATCGAGGAAAGCGTGGCGGCCACGACGGCTCTTTTCACTCGTCAGTTGGAGAAAGCCATTCGTGCTTATCCAGACCAGTGGAACTGGCTGGGCTTTCCACGTGATGGTCGGGTTTTACGGGCGCAATACGCGCAAGGAAGCCCGGTGACGGCGCGCGTGCCGCGACCGCCATCACCCCTGGCCGCTCCCTCTGCCGGCGGACATCTCAAGGGAGAGGAATCCTGACAATAGCGGCGGCTGGGGAGATCCACCTGCTATAATTTTGAATCGAAACCAGAATTCAAAATCCCCTTTTTTTCGGTTGCTTCTAGATACCGCACGAAGCGGTATTTGTTCTCGATTTCGTCGAGTCTCAGCGGAGGAAGCCCCTTCGGTTGACCGGGTTCGACCTTGACGGCGATGAGCGTGAGCTGGTTATCTATCAGAGCCTGCAGAAATGCGCGGCGGAACTCTTCAGGCGTGTCTACCCATAAGCTGTGTTTGTAACCGGCGCCTTTGGCAAGGGCCACGGCATCGGCCCTCGTCGAGGCCGTCGATGTGCCTCCGGAGGCTTCATAAATTTCGTTGTCGAACAGAAGATGAATCAGATTACCGGGAGCTTGCCGCGCGATAGTGGGCAAGCCGCACAGGTTCATGAGAAAGGCGCCGTCGCCGTCGATCGCGATGACCTTGCGATGCGGTAGAGCGAGAGCAAGGCCGGCTGCGATAGACGAGACCAGCCCCAGGGTCCGAGTTTTCAAATTGCCGTCACTCGGCCTGACCGCCCACCATTCTCGCGCGGCCCAACCGGTGCACACAGCCAAAGCCTCTCCCGCGTCTTGCGCGATAGCCTTTAGACAATCGTAACGCTGCATTCAACTCACTCCGAGAACGCTTTTGGTTAAAAGCACCGCCACGGGCTTCTTCGAATCGTCGGCCAAAATTTGTGCGCCGCGCAGAATGTCGTCGATCTCAGCGCTGCGGCGCAAGACATAGCTGCGGATGCCCATGGCCTGAAGCACGGGCTCGGTGACCGAGCCGAGCGTGGTAAAGCCGCGGTCGCCCATATCGCCGGCGTAGTAGATCAACAGCAGGGTCGGGATCATAAATTGCAGAGACGTGGTCGTGAGCGCGTTGCAGCTGTTGAGAAAGCCGGCGTTCTGCATGATCAGAGCGGTCTTCTTGCCGGCGAGGTAGGCGCCTGCGCAGAGGCCGATCCCCTCTTCTTCCCGACAGAGCGGAACATGTTTGATCTCGCTATCGCCATCGACCGCGCGGATCACTTCAACGATCTTCTCGTCCGGCAAGGTGGCGACGAAATCGATGCCGGCTTTTTTGAGGCCGCCGACGATCGCCGCCGCGCTTTGTTTGGCATCCATAGTGCGCTTTTTAGTTTCGGGTCTTGGGTCTCGGGTTTCGGGTTGAACTCAAAATGTCAGATGGTTGGTGCGCTCGTAATCCCCGCTTGAACAGTGTTCACCCGTTGACCGCAATACAGCGGATTGAGCGAATTTGTCAAGGCGGGAAAGCGACTGTCGAAAACAGTTGTTTCCTCTTGACACGATAAAGCGAAAACTTATAGTGATCGAA
>DASTOD010000178.1:0-9193 GCA_035762645.1 Binatia bacterium
GGCGGTAAAACTTGAAAAGGGGTCGCTTATGAGACTATTGTAATTCTCCTGCTCGAAGTCTGATGGATGAAGCGCGCCGCGTCCATCGTCCCGCGAAAGGAATACCCCCAATGGGCAAAATTGGCCTTGCCTTCGTCAATCCCGCGCCGCTAAGTAAACCGAACTCGGTCGTGAACTTTGCGAAAAAATGCGAAGAGATGGAAATCCATTCTCTTTGGACCATCGATCGCATTGCTTACGATAATCTGGAGCCGCTAACGATCCTCGCGGCCGCCGCAGGCGCCACTCAAAAAATCAGGTTGGGCACGTCCATTTTGATGCCGGCACTCCGGCATCCAGCCCTCCTGGCCAAAACGGTTGCGACATTGGATTTCATTTCCAACGGCCGCGCCATTCTGGGTGTGGGCTATGGTAGCCGCGAAAGTGATTTCACCGCCGTTGAAGTTCCCTTTGGAAAGCGCGGCAGCCGGGCGGTCGAAGCCATCCGTCTAATGAAGCGTCTGTGGACAGAGGAGAACGTCACGCACGAAGGCAGGTTCTTTAAAACTCAAAACCTCACGATCGGCCCGCGCCCCGTCCAATCTCCGATTCCGATCTGGAGTGCGGGCAGCGCCGATGTCGCGCTCAAACGCGCCGGCACCTGGGCCGATGGCTTTATCTGCGGCAGCTCCGCGATTCCGGAGTTTTCCAGCACTTGGGAGAAGGTCGCCGGCTACGCACGAGCCGCCGGCCGCGATCCCAATGATATCGAAAAAGCGGGGCTCACGTTCATGGCCATTAACGACAACACAGTCAAAGCAGTGGATGCGGTCGCCGCTTACGTGACCCGCTACTACGGCAGGCTCAGAGGAGACATCGAGAATACTTTCCTCGTCGGGCCAGCGTCTGCTTGCGCAGAGCGCATCACATCATTCTTTAGCAAAGGACTCGATACGCTGATCATTGGTACAGCCGACCCCGATCCAAAACAGCTCGATCTCTTTGGTGAAAAGGTATTGCCGCTGCTGAAGTCATAGGGCAATTCCAAGTTCGCAAGGCAGAATTCCCGCATCGGACGCGCCTTATCGCTCGTCATGATCCTGCAATCTTGCTGAGACTACGCCCCGGTCAGTGTTTCAAACTTGAGACTTACCGACCCTTCCGCCTTCGGCTTTGTTTAGTCCGCTAACATTGAACCCATCCAGCCGTCGAACGCTTAGGCTATAAACGGAGGGAGGGTTTATGAAGATATCAAAAGTTTTGTTTTTGTCGCTGTTCACGCTTTTCGGTACCTTTGCTTTCGTCAGCCCCGCTTCCGCCACGGATTGGCATGATCGCCGGGACGCGGAAATAAGACGCGACTATCGCGACGCCTGGCGACACAGACAGGCACTGGAACGAGAGCGCCGCTACCGCGCGTGGAACAGATACGACCGTTTCCGGCATGACCGATCGCGCTATCGGTACGATTGGGGCAACCGCTACAATCGCAACCGCTGGGATTATCGCTACCGGCACTGAAATCCGTCCGGCTAATGAACGAGCAGCCGCTCGCCGTTGTTTCATGGCGGCGGGCGGTTCCTTACCCAAAGCCGGTGTCCTTGACTTGGTAACTTCCTGTCCACCGGATTCTTCTACTGCTTACCCATTCCTTTCGACCACTCAAAGTCGGGATCTCTGTAAGCCTGCTCGGGCATCAGGGAAGTCAGCCCCCGCCTTGTCAATTCTTCTTCGAACTTTCGGCGTACCCAAGGATCTTCGTTAATGTATTCGATCTGATCCTTTGCGCGGTCTTCGATTTTTTCGGCGTGCCCGTGGAACTGCATCGGCGGATGCAGGGCGAGATACCGAGCGGGCGCGCCGCCGGCGTTGAAGTGTTGATGAAACCATTTGTTTGGCGGTACAAAGCAGCTCGCTTCATGCCACGGTACCACGACCTTTTCTTTGCCTTCCTCCCACATGATCGAGTAGCCCTCGCCGACCGGGATGACGATCACCCGCCCCGGGCCGTGACGGTGCGCCTTCTTGTAGAGCCGGGCGTCAAAAACCGACATATGGCACGACATCTCCGAATCCGGGAACTGAATGTAAACGCTGCGCCCGCCGGCGCCGCGCCTCGCGTTCGCGTCCAATTTGTCCCAGGCCCGCATGTCGGGAAAAAAATTTCCGTACCAATAAACGCGCCGGCCCCAGGAGCTATCGAGAGTATTCTGGGTGACCATTTTCGCCTCGGAATAGAAATCCGCCTGGATATGTATATCGGGACCCTCATAAAGGTTGTTGAAAATGAAATTCGGATCGCGCACTCCCGAGAGGGTCAACGGCATGTAGTTATAATGGAGCAGGCGGACGGGCTTGTCGCCCTGCATATTGCTCAACTGGTGCCTATAGTTGTGGGGAATCAGGAACATGCTATGCTTCTGCCACTCAAAGGTTTTTTTTGGCCGTTTCTCCCCCGCCCAGATGGTGGTGAGGCCGCGCCCATCGACGACATAAACAATTTCATCCAAGGCGAACTTGAGCGGCGGCAAAGTCTTGCCGGGAGGAATTTCGCTCACTCGAGCCGAAGTAACGCCTTCTTGTCCAACCAGCTGAATAAAGGCTGAGTTGCACTGGCGCTCCTCCCACCAGCCAAGCGGGACGGTTCTCAGGTCCTCGATATAATAGCCGCGATGGATCGGAATCCGCTGCGCTTCCATCCATTCATCGTAGGTGTAAAACTTGCTCCACATTTTGCGCTCTGCTTGCATCGCCTTTGACATTTATCAACTCCTGTCTAAGTCGTTCTACACGGCTCTATACTAGTACGTGTTCAACCCTGAAAGGAAGGAGCACGCTGAAAGATCTCGTTGCAGGCTGCGATCCTAAACGGCAAGGCAAGTCCAGATCGATCTTGCAGCCCGCTCAGGACAGGCGGAGCGGACGCCGGGGCGAAGGCCACTTTCTTTGGGTCTCGCATTCAACCCGAGACTCGGAACCCGGCACCGAAACAGCGACAACGCAGCTAGATCGTCACCACAAGCAGCGTTCCTGCGACCGTACAGACCGCTCCGATCACAATGCGGGCGGAGACCGCCTCCAAATCCTTCAAAAACACAGCCGTCAACAACATGGACAGGACTGGGTTTGCGGCAACCAGCGGCTCTACGATCACCACCTGGCCGAAACTCAGCGCGTAAAAAACAAGTAGCATTGCCGCAGTGTTGAATATACCAGCGGCGAACTGCCAGCCGAGGCTGCTGCGGGGCGCGCGGAAGATTCGACTGCCGCCTCTCGCCGTTAGTAATCCAACGGAAAATACCAATCCCGTTGTCGCGGTAATAGCCGCCGCCAGCAGCGGAATATTATCCACGAGCAGCCCGGCTTTTCGCAAAGTGCTCGAAATGCCGAAGCATATGGCGCCCAAGACCGGGTAAATAACGTCCATTTTACGCCACTCGCCTTCTACCGACTTGACCGAAGAGAGAATCACTACGCCGAAAATTACCAGACAGGTTCCGAGAATGTTCTGGAACGGCCATATTTCGCCAAGGAAAAATACCGCGAAGATCGACGCGAAAATGGGTGAAGAATTCACAATCGGCACAGCCCGAGCCACGCCGATTCGCTCAATGCCGACGAAATTGAGGGTTCGCCCCAAACCCGGAGCAAAAATACCGCCGACGACAAAATACCAAACGGCAGGCGTCCACAGTGCGGACAGCGGCACAAAAATCGCCGCTAAGCCCCAGGCGACTATTGCGGAAATCGCGAGCGAGATTACGGAGGCGGTCAGCGCATTGGAATGAACCAGCCCGCGGCGGATCAAAATATGCGAGACGGCAAAACAGAACGCGGCCAGCAAAGCGAGATAGATTGTCATCAACGATTCAATTGCAAAAAGTCGCCGATTTTTCCGAATTCCTTTGTGGCTAACCGCCGAGACGCGGAGGACGCGGAGAAAAAAGAGAATAGTCTCCGTCTCGAATCGGAGTATCGCACGCAAAGCCGCAAAGCATGTCCCGAGCAAAGTCGAACGGGGTGCAGTTTGTCATTTCGACCGAAGGGAGAAATCTTTTTCAGATCCCTCGCATTCGCTCGGGATGACAGCCTTTTGGCGCGTGACTTAGCGTTCTTGGCGTCTTGGCGCGATACGGCGAAAACTCTCAAACTTGTAGTACAGAACCCCGAACGCCACCCGCACTGCGCGCTCAACGTTCAGGAGGAAGGCAAATCGTGAAAGCAGACGATTTTCCAGCCATTAATCCAGCTTCGTGGTTGGGAACATCAGCGACTTGACGGTGACGGGAATGACTTCGGTGATCCCCAGGCACTCGCCGATATCGATATAGTCCAGGTCGCCGACCTCGATGCCGTCAATGGCGATAATGTCTCGGGCGACCTTGAATTCATCTTTCAGAATACCGCCGAGGGATTTCGCCACGTCGAGATCCAAAGTCAGATACAGCGGACATTTCGGGTCATCGGAGTCCTGAATAACCTCCGCGATACCTTCGGCAATACGTCTGACGGACTGATAGTCCGGCACGCCGGTTACCGACAGTGACAAGGCGAGGCCGGTAGTAAAACGCGGCAGGTCGAATTTCGCCAGCGCCTGCCGAAGCGCGTCGCGCGGCGACTCACCGTTGCGAATCGACGCCTGAATGACCTTCAAGCCGTGGACCGGCAACACCTGCGGGTTGGAAACATAGCTCGTGTTGCCGCTCGCCTGGATCGTGTATTCGCCGGCGCCTATCACCGTGGCGCGGATGCCCTCAATGGGCTCTCGAAGCATTTCCCGTGGCAAACTTTGAAGGTGAGCCCGCATCGAGCCGCCCAGCTCTGGACCGATGTCGCCATAAGCCGTGCGGTCACGATCGTAGACGTGTTCCGACACTCCGCCCGAGAACACGATGTAATGGATCTGATCCAACCCACGATAATTCACAAACGACGGAGTCACCATGAGCTGCTTGGCCATCGGCGAGGTGGGTCCTCGCTCGATGATTTCAAACAGGATCTTCGCCATGTAGGCGCCAAAATCCTCTTTCTGATTGGCGGTTATCGGTTGGCCGAGCTTTACGGTATAGCCGAGTTCCTTCATCATGATGCGACCGGCATCCTCGACCCGGACGATGATGTCTTTGTCATCAAAGGCAACCAGCCGGGCGCCGACGTTAATCGACGCCGTCTGAGTAACGACGCCGTCCTCGATCAGCGCGAACTTCGTCGTGCCGCCGCCCATATCGACGTTTAGAACATTCTTGTGCTCGGACCTGGACAGATCTACCGCGCCGCAGCCATAGGCGGCGAGCAACGCCTCATGGTTATGGCCCGCCGCCGCGCAGATGAATTTGCCGGAGTATTTGGCGAAAAACTCGACGATCGGCTGCGCGTTTTCTTTTTTAAGCGCTTCGCCGGTGATGATCACCGCGCCGGTATCGACTTCCTCCGGCGTTAGACCGGCATCCCTATAGGCGTCCTGAATGAACTGTTTGACGCTGTCCGTGTCAATCCTCGTCGCTGATAGGTACGGCGTCAGCATAATTCGCGAGCGATAGAGCACCTCACGGTTGGTCACCTTGAATTTTCCGGAGAGCGACGCCCCCTCTCGCCGCAGCGTGATGTGCGAGAAAATCAAATGAGAGGTCGAAGAGCCGATGTCGATGCCCACGCTCTTGAGCGAGAACATCTCCAGCCCTTCTATATCTTCGACAATCTCGCCTTCTCTGATCTCGAAGGATGCGGGATGATCGTGATCGTAGATGTCATCGTGCATTGAGTCGCCTCAAAGTCTCAGATTTCTTGAGCCAATTAACAAGAATCCCCGCACGCGCGTGCGGGGATTCCTTTGACTGGCTTTGTCAAGATCGCAGAACCCGCCCTATTGCTTTCCCATGGCCTTCGACCACTCGTAGTCGCGATTGGTATAGCACTCGGCCGGCATCAGGCTCTTGATTCCGCGCTTTGTCAGCTCTTGTTCGAATTTTTGCCGAATCCAGGGGTCCTCGTCAGGATATTCGATCTGATCCTTGGCCCGATCCTCTATTTTCTCAGCATGGCCATGGAATTGCATCGGCGGATGGAGCGCGAGGTATCGGGCCATCTCGCCGCCCGCATTGAAATGCTGGTGGAACCATTTATTCGGGGGCGTAATCATGCTGCATTCGTGCCATGGACAGACGACCTTTTCTTTGCCCTCTTCCCACATGATCGAATAGCCCTCTCCCGCGGGGATCACGATCGCCCGCCCGGGGCCATGCCGGTGCGCTTTTTTGTAGGTCTTCGGCGCAAAAACGGACATGTGCGCGGTCAGTTCAGAATTGGGAAATTGAATAAAGACGCTCTTCCCGCCGGCCCCGCGCCGTTCGTTGGCATCAAGTTTATTCCACGCCCGCATATCCGGAAAGAAGTTACCGTACCAAAACGCCCTCATGCCGAGCCCCTCATCGGCATTCGCGGCCTGGACGAGCTTGGCCTCGGAATAAAATTCCCCTTCGGTAGCGCCGTTTTTCGCCTCGAAAGGATTATTGAAGTATAGATCCGGCTCGGGCAGAGCGGACATCGCCATCGGTAAATAGCTGTAATGCAACAGTCGGACCGGCTTGTCGCCCTGCATGTTGCTGAAAACATGATAGTGATTGCGCGGCACCAGAAACAACGAGTGTTCCTGCCACTCAAAACTTTTCTTTGGCCTTCCCTCGCTTGCCCATACGGTCGTGACGCCGCGCCCGGCGCAGACATAAACCACTTCATCGAGAGCAAACTTCACCGGGGGCAAGCTTTTGCCGGGATCGAGCTCGGTCACCCGCGTGGCGGTGACACCCTCTTGACCCATTAGCTGAATGAACGCCGCCTTGCATTGCCTTTGTTCCCACCATTCCACTTCGATTGTGCGCAAATCTTCGATGTAATAACCGGTATGTATTGGAATCCCCTGCGACTTCATCCAGCGATCGTAGGTAAATTCCTTGCTCCACATCGTGATGACCGGTTCTTGTTTCGCCCTGCTCGCCATGTGAACCTCCTAATCCTGTCGCTGCGGTTTCCCTGCTTCTTTCCCGGCGACCTCAATCCGCACCCGAGCCCAACGTAGCGCCGCCTCAGCCGCAGTGGATTCTTTTCCTTCCTGAGTCAGTTCGCCAATGCGGCTTTCCGCCTCTTCGCTGGCGCGCTGGGCCCGACCGACATCAATTTCGTCGGGGAATTCGGCTGCCGTAGCCAACACCGTCATAACATTATCCAAAACTTCAGCATAGCCCCCGCCCACAGCGAGATAATGTCTACTCGCCCCCTGTTTGAGGCTCAGCTCACCCGGCTCCAGGAGAGTCAAAAAAGCAATATGGTTGGGCAAAACACCGAATTCGCCCAGTGCTCCGGGGGCCGTCACCTCATCGACTTCTTCATCTAAAAGAACCCGGCTGGGGGTAATGACTCTTAGCCTGATACTATCGGCCATGTTCTCTCAAGTTTGAAACGGTTTGAACGTTTGGTCAAACCGCCACTCGCGCCTGTTCATTCCTACTGTGCGGCCAGCCGTTTTGCCTTCTCCACAGCTTGTTCGATGGTGCCGACCATATAGAAAGCCTGCTCCGGAATGTCGTCGTGCTTGCCCTCGACGACTTCTTTGAATCCCCGGATCGTGTCTTTCAGTTCGACGTAAACACCGGGCGTTCCCGTGAACGCCTCGGCAACATGAAAGGGTTGAGACAAAAAGCGTTGAATCTTCCGCGCCCGGGCAACCGTAAGTTTGTCGTCTTCCGACAGCTCGTCCATTCCCAAGATGGCGATGATATCTTGCAGATCCTTGTAGCGCTGCAGGATGACCTGCACTTGACGGGCGACTTCGTAATGGTCGGGACCGACCACGTGCGGATCCAAGATACGGGAAGTCGAATCCAGCGGGTCCACCGCCGGATAAATTCCCAATTCCGCGATTTGTCGCGAGAGAACCGTGGTTGCATCGAGATGCGCGAAGGTCGTTGCCGGCGCCGGGTCGGTCAGGTCGTCGGCCGGAACGTAGATCGCTTGAACCGAAGTAATTGAACCTTTGTGCGTCGATGTGATCCGCTCCTGGAGTTCCCCTAGGTCGGTGGAGAGTGTCGGCTGATAACCCACAGCGGAAGGCATGCGCCCGAGGAGCGTTGAGACTTCCGAATTTGCCTGGGTGAAACGAAAGATATTATCGATGAATAGAAGAACGTCCTGACCCTCCTCGTCGCGGAAATATTCTGCCAGAGTCAGCGCGGTTAGCCCTACGCGCGCCCTGGCCCCGGGTGGCTCATTCATCTGTCCATAGACCAAGGCCGCCTTGCTGATAACCCCGGACTCCTTCATCTCCAGCCAGAGGTCGTTGCCCTCGCGGGTCCGCTCGCCGACGCCGCCGAAGACCGAGTAGCCGCCATGTTTCATGGCGACGTTATGGATCAGTTCCATGAGAATAACTGTCTTGCCAACCCCGGCTCCACCGAACAAACCGATCTTACCGCCGCGCGCATAGGGAGCCAGAAGATCGACGACCTTGATACCCGTCTCAAAGGCCTGGACCTTTGTCTCCTGATCGACAAAATTAGGTGCCGGACGATGAATCGGCAGCCGCTTCCTGGCATCTAGCGGTGGCCCCTCATCGACCGGCTCACCGATTACGTTCAGAACTCGTCCCAAAGTCTCTGGCCCCACCGGAACTGAGATTCCATCTCCGGTGTCCAACACATCCATGCCGCGAACCAACCCCTCGGCGGTATCCATAGCGACACAGCGGACAGTATTTTCACCCAAATGTTGCGCCACCTCCAGAACGAGATTCCATTGAGCATCGCTGATCGCCGGGTTACTCACTTTAAGCGCATTGTAGATCGACGGCAGCGAGCTGTCCGAGAACTCCACGTCCACCACCGCTCCCAGCACCTGGGTAACCTTACCCTTATTACTGCTCATCGCTTCAAATCCTCCGAATCCCTTCAACTACCGTGTTCGTGCTCGTGGCTCGTGCCCCCTCGCTACGGCCTTACGGCCTACTCGGGAATCCGGCTAACCCGGTAGGGCGAAGCCCGTATCAAGGGGAGCGCGCATCGAGGGGACACGATCACGCTTGACGCGCTCTTCCTCACTTCAAGGCTTCCGCCGTGCCGACGATTTCCATGAGCTCGCGGGTAATCGACGCTTGCCGCGCCCGGTTCATCTGCAGCGTCAAACTGCCCATCATTTTCGCCGCGTTTGTGGTGGCGGAGTCCAT
>DASTOD010000179.1:0-7143 GCA_035762645.1 Binatia bacterium
CCGGGATAGACAAGGCTATCATTCGGCGATAAGATGGCGGCAATTCATCACGACGCATGGGTCAGGAAGAATATCAAGAACTCTCCTCGTTTCTTCGGCGATTCATCCGCCGCTTCAAATTTCTCCAGGGGATTGAGGGGCTCTGTCTGATGGGGGTCTGTGCGCTCCTGCTTTTCGCCCTGGGGCCCGGCGTTCAGCAGATTAAGCATTTCTTCCCTTACGCGCCGCTCGCTTACAGCGGTCTCGCCGCCGCCGTCTTGTTGATTCTGGTCGCCTGGAACGTGTGGCGACTGCTGCGCCGGCTCTCTCAAGAACAGGCGGCGGTTTACATCGAGCAGAAGCAGCCAAAGCTGCGCAACAACCTTATTAATTCGCTTCAGCTCTATCCGCAGGTGGCGCGCGCGAAAGGTTCACCGCAGTTCTCCGAGTCCATGGTTCTGGCGCTTTTGCGAACGACGCGCAGGCAGATCTCGGGGCTGCGCGTGGAGGAGTTGATGGAGGCGCAAAGACTCAAAAGCGGCTTGCGTCTCCTTGGCTTGCTGTTCGTGCCGGTCTTGGCCATGGTGTTGTTCAATCCTTCGTCGGTAGGAGAGACTTTCAGCCTGCTCACCCGGCCCTTGGACCATTTGCCTCCGTCTCAAACGACGATCGACGTTAATCCCAAAGGGCTTCGCGTCGCGCGCGGCTCGCCGGTCACCCTTCACGCGTCCACTTCGGGAGCGATTCCGAAATCGCTGGAGCTGATTGTTTGGAGCGGAGTGAACGAACGCGGCGAGCTGATAGGGCAAGAGAAGTTTCCCATGGAGAGCCTCGGCGAAGGCAAATTTACCGCGACCGTGAATCGCCTGCAGAAATCGATCCGTTATCGTGCCGCCACGGGCGCTTTTTCGTCCCCCGTCTACGTTGCGGAGGCCATCGACCCACCGGAAATCGGCAACCTTCAAATGACTCTCTACCCGCCGGCTTACACGGCGCTCGGTTCGGTCTCCGTGGCGGAGGGAAATGTTGAAGGCATCAAAGGTTCGTCGATCCGGATGGATGCGTTAACCACCAAGGAGGTGGTCAAAGCCGAGATCGTGGTCGACGACGGGAAGCGCATTCCCCTCAAGATCGACGGGCGCAAGCTTCAGGCGCATTGGGTGCTCTTCCAATCCCAGCAGTATCGGATCCTGGTCGAAGACGCTTACGGGTTTCGCAATGCGCCGATCGCCTACGAGCTGAAGGTCAGACCGGATGGTTTTCCCACCGTCGACCTCCTCAGACCCACGGAAGATCTGGAAATCAACGGCGATGAAATTTTAGCCCTGGAGTACGGCGCTCGCGACGACTTTGGCATCGGTGAGGTGAACTTAGTCGCCAAAATCGGCGACCGCGAAGACAAGATCCGCCTGCAACGAGAGGAAGCACGGCGGGTGATTCTGAGAGAAGAATTCAAATGGGACCTGGGCAAACTGGCGTTGCGCGAAGGTGAGGAAGTGCTTTTTCATCTCGAAGTCTTCGATAACGACACGATCTCCGGCCCCAAACTCGGCACCTCGCGCGCCGTCCGATTAAGGCTCAAGAATCTCCGCGGCGAGCACCAGCAGGTGGCCGAGATGGTCCGGGATCTCAATGCCCGCATGATCAATCTGCTGGGCGATCATCTCGAGACGCCTCTGCCGGGTGAGAAAGGCGCCCCGGAGGTTAAAGAGAGCGAAAAGAAGCTCGGCGAGAACCTCGCGGAAGCCCTGCAGCGCACCGAAGAGGTGTTGAAGCGCACCGAGAAGGACCGCCTTTCGGATTTCGCCACCTGGAGCGATCTCGAAGCGCTGAAACGAAACCTCCAGTTCACCAAAGACGAACTGCTGAAGAAACAAACAGAGGCCTCTTCGGCCGACGAGAAAATGAAGGCTCGTGACGACGTTTCAACCGAGCTGGAGCGCATGTCGCTGTTGTCGGAAGACATCGGCAAGCGGCTCAAAGCGCAAGAATTGGCCTCCACGGCGCAGGACCTGGCGCGCAGCCAGGACCGGCTCATGGATTCTCTGGATAAACTTCAAAGCGGTGATAAGAATCTGGACTCCATCCTGAAACAGATCGCGGAACTCAGCAAACTCTTGAGCTCCCTGCAACAGGGACTCTCCCAGTTCGCCCAGAATCTCCCCGACGATTTCATGAACATGGAGTCCATGCGGGGCCTAGGCTTCAACGAGATGTTTTCGGCGCTCGACGAAATCCGAAAGAAACTCATGCAAGGGGACATTGAGGGAGCCAAGCAACTGGCCCGGGAGCTGTTCAACCAGATGGCTTCCATGGTCGCCATGCTGCAAAATTCTCAGCGGTCCGCCATGTCTTCGGCCATGGGCCGAATGCAAGGCGAGATGGGCCGTTCGAATAACGAGCTGCAAGAAATCGCGCGCGAACAGCAGGAAATCCTGCTGGGCACCGAGGGTGTGAACAAATCGGCTCTCAGCGAGAGAGACAGCGCGCTAAAAGAAACGCTCGACCGCTTTTTGGAAAAAGCCAAAGCCGAGCTCGGCCGGCTGACGGAACTCTTCCCCGATCGGGAAGGGGGTCCGGCGGCGCCCGACACCGAGCTCGACGATGCGACGATGAATCAATTGCTTAAAAATCTCATCGCCAAACTCCTGCAAAAGGATTTTCCCGGATATGCCGACGGGGATGAACTCGCGCGGCAAGAATTGGCGAAGAAACGCACCGGTGCGCAAGAGCAACGCGCGCAGCGCGCCGAAGCGAGCCTCAAAAACCTCAAAAAGGAATTGGATGCCATGACGGCCGAACCGGCGCGAGCGCTCAAGGACTCGGAGAGAAAAGAGCTGCGCGATCTCTCCCAGCGCCAAAGCGTCTTACGCGACCGCGCGCAAGATCTGCACGAAAAACTGGAATCTCTGTTCCAACTCTTTCCCGGGCTCGATCCGAAAATCGTCAAAAACATCGAAGAGGCCGCGGGCTCCATGGGAAACGCCAGGGATCGCCTGAGCGAGATGGATTCGCAAGGCGCGGTGCCGCCGGAGCGCCAAGCTCTCGAGCGCCTCTCGCAATCGCAGCAACAGATGCAGTCCGCCATGCAGCAGATGGCCCAACGGGGACAGCTGGGAAACATGCCGGTCACCCGGCTATTTCGGCAGGGCCGGTTTCTCCCTTCCGGAATGCTTGTCCCGCTCCCCGGCATGCCCCAATTTCCGGAATTTAACGTCGATGGCGGGTTCAGCGGACTAGACACGGAGAAATTCCGGCTGCCTGGAAAAGAAGATTACAAAGCCCCGCGAAATTTCCGCGAAGAAATCCTGGAATCTCTCAAGCAAGGCGTTCCGCCCCAGATGAAAGATCAGATCGAGCGCTATTTCAAAAATCTCTCAGAGTAATAGCAAGACATCTTGAAGTACCGACAAGTCATTCCCCTCAGCTTTTTTGTCCTTTTTGCCTGGGTCGCCGGCCCGTTCGCCGCCGAGGTCGATGCCGAATTCAAAAAGGGCGAGGAGCTTTTGGACGCCTGGCGCATTACGGAAGCCGAAGCCTTGGCCGCCAAGGCGTTGCGCGACAATCCGAAATCGGCGCGCGCCCTCGACTTCGACGGAAGAGTGAAGTTTTATCAGGGTCGTTATCCCGAGGCGGTAAAATCGTTCGATCAGGCCCTCGCCATCGACTCCAAAGACCAGCGCCGCCAGGCGTTCAAACTTTTAAGCCAGCAAACCCAGGACGTCATAAAAGCGCTGAAGCGGTTCGAAAGCCCGCATTTTATTCTCTATCTGGATGATAAGCGGGACGGCATTTTGGCTCCCTATGCTCTGGAAACTCTGGAGAAGAGCTATGAGGCCATCGGAGCGGAGTTGGGCTTTTATCCCAAGGAAAAAGTTCGCGTCGAAATAGCGCCTGACGCGAGCAGTTTTAACGCGATCTCTACCCTTTCGCTGCGCGATATCGAGGAAACCGGCGCCGTCGGCATCTGCAAATTCAACAAGCTCATGATCATCTCGCCGCGGGTGCTGAGCTTCGGGTACCGCTGGGTGGACTCTTTGAGTCACGAATATATCCACTACGCTATCGTCGCTCTCACCAACAACCAGGCTCCCATCTGGCTGCACGAGGGGATGGCGCGATTTTATGAAACCCGGTGGCGCAAACCTGTCCTGGCGAAAGACGCCGCCGAGGACTACCTGACGCCGGCGAACCAGACACTGTTGGTCCAAGCCTTGAAAAAGGATCAGTTCGTCGGTTTCAAGAACATGGAGCCTTCGTTGATCCATCTCGAAACCACGGAGCAAGTGCAACTGGCCTACGCCGAAGCCGCTTCGGCTATCGATTATATCAACCACAGCAAGGGCAAACCGGGCATCCGCGATCTGCTCGCGGCGCTGAACGACCGGCCCACTCCCGAGGCGATCGAAAAGACTTTCGGCCTGTCATTCGAGACCTTTCAGGTGCGCTGGAAAGATTTTCTCAAGAGCAAAGGTCTTAAGGAAATCGAGGGCAGCCGAGTGCGCAAACTCCGGGTGAAAAAAGACGCAAGCGACGATCAGGAAATCGTCGAACTGAAAGAAATTCAGTCCGTGGTTGCGCGCAACCGCACGCATTTGGGCGACCAACTGCTCGGCAAGGGTCGCCCGGTTGCGGCGGTCAATGAATATAAGCGCGCCTTGCAGGCGAGTCCCCGCTCTCCTATTATCTTGAACAAGTTGGGGCGGGTGTTGATCCAGATGAGTCGCTATGAAGAAGCGCTCCAGCCGCTGAAAACAGCGATCGAACTGGATCCGGACAACGCCAACAGCTACGTTCAACTTGGCCGCATCTATCACGCCGGCAAGAATTTCCAGGATGGCCGAAGCGCGCTCGAGGAATCCGTGCAGATCAACCCGTTCAATCCGCTGACTTACCAGCTGCTCGCCGAATTCTACACGGCCCTGAAAGAAGAGGAGAAGGCTAAACGGGCAAAATCGACGCTGCAGAAACTGACGGGAGCCAACTGAAAAAGGGATACCGCATGCAGTCTACTGACATTCAACAACGTGAGGTCGCCGAAATTGAAGAATTCGCCGCCAAGCGCGACACACTTGTCGGCGAGATTGGCAAGGTCATCGTCGGACAGGACAAGGTCATAGAGGAAGTCTTGATCGCGCTTTTCGCCAAAGGCCACTGTTTGTTGGTGGGCGTTCCGGGCCTGGCCAAGACGTTGCTGATCAGCACGCTGGCGGAGATCCTGGACCTCGATTTTAATCGCATCCAGTTTACGCCGGACCTCATGCCGTCGGATATCACCGGCACGGATATCCTTCAGGAGGATACCACGACGGGGAAGCGACAGTTTCAATTTCTCAAGGGCCCGATCTTTACCAACATCTTACTGGCGGACGAGATCAACCGCACGCCGCCGAAAACCCAGGCCGCGCTGCTGCAATCGATGCAGGAGTATAAAGTCACGGCCGGCGGAACCACGTTCCCGCTGGCTTTACCCTTCTTTGTCTTGGCGACGCAAAATCCGATCGAGCAGGAAGGAACGTACCCGCTTCCGGAGGCGCAACTCGACCGTTTCATGCTGAACATCGAGATTCGTTATCCCGATTTCGCTGACGAGGTGGAAATCGTCATGCAGACGACCTCGACCGCCAAGCCGTCGCCGCGCAAAGTCATGGAAGCCGCGGCTATCTTGCGATATCAGGATTTGGTCCGGCGCGTGCCTGTCTCGCCGTTCGTCGTCTCTTATGCGGTCGAGCTCACGCAGCGATCCCGGCCGCAGAATCCTCAGGCGCCGCAATTCATCAAGGATTATGTCGAGTGGGGCGCGGGTCCGCGCGCCTCCCAGTATCTGATTTTGGGCGCCAAGTCACGCACCATCCTGCAGGGTCGCTACGCAGTGTCGATCGAAGATATTCAAGCCCTCGCGCCGTCCGTTCTCCGCCACCGCATCATCACCAACTTCAAAGCTCAGGGCGAAGGGCTGTCGTCGGTTGAGATCATCAGCCGCTTGCTCACTGAAGTGAAGCCGTCTATGGACGGCAAAGGTGGCTACTAGGGAGGCTGGTGAAAAAGGCCCATTTGCTTCGTTGCGCTCGGATCGTCTCGCTCCAACGTACTGCATAAGTACGCCTCCGCTCGTCGATCTCTCGCGCGCCTCGCAACTGAACCTTTTTGACCAGCCTCCTGTTAGATGGTTAGAGATGTCGGAACCAGCACAAAAGGCCGATCTGAGCTGTCGCAGTCTCGCGTTGAACTCGAGACCCGAGACGCCAGACCGGAAACTCTTATTGACTATGGTGGGCGGTATCGAAGTCCGCGGCACGGCTGAATTCCTTGCTCGAACCAGAGAGGCGCTCGCCCTGCTCGGCGTAGCGCGGCGGTTGGAATTCGTTCAGGCCAATATTGCCGTCATCCAACAAGCGCGCCGCAGCGGCATGAAAGCGTGGCTGAAACGGCCGACATTCACCGTCGGCAAGGCCACTTGGCAGCACTCCGCGCTATGGTACGCGGGCGCCATCGCGCACGACGCATATCATTCCAAGCTCTATCGGGAGGCGAAGAATGCTCTCTGCGGCGCCACAAAAATCCCCCTTTCATCTCCCTTTGGAAAAGGGGGAAAGAGGCGGATTTCACCCGCCACAAATTCCTGGACGGGGGCTGAGGCGGAAAAGAAGTGTCTGGTGTTTCAGCTCCAGGTTTTGCGCGAACTCGATGCCGGTTCCGAGATTCTTGGCTACGTGGAACAGTGCGCGAAGAATCCTACCTACCAAGGCCGGAATCGGGGATGGCGAGGCTGGCTAGCTTATCGCAGACGGTGGTGGTAAAGATGAAGCTGTCGGCTTCATGGCGAACCAAGACAAAGACTATTTTGATCCTAAAGTCCTTGCCGGTATCGCGAATCTTCACCTGCGCGCGCGTTGGGTCGTGGAAGGGATCCTGTCGGGCGTCCACCGCAGCCGCTCCAAAGGTTTCAGCGTAGAGTTCGAGGAACACCGCGAGTACTCGCCGGGAGACGAAATCCGGCGCATCGATTGGAAGGCCCTCGGCAAATTCGACCGCTATTTCATTAAAGAATACGAGGATGAAACCAATCTTCGCGCTTATGTGCTGCTCGATACCAGCGCCTCGATGGATTATGCCTCTGACGGTATCTCAAAATTCGACTATGGCTGCACGCTCGCGGCGTCG
>DASTOD010000180.1:0-3000 GCA_035762645.1 Binatia bacterium
AGATCATCACCAATGAAATGAAACGGCTTGGGGCAACGTTTACGAACGGAAGGTGGACTTTTCGGGGCAAGCCTGTGAGGTTACTCTTTCTCATACGATCCGACGATCACCGCCGGCGGGAGATCGGCGACTATATCGCGACACTGTTGGAGAATTTAGGATTTGTCGTCGAACGGCAGTACAAGACCGCCACCGAAGCGTCTCCTATCTGGGTGTTGAGCGATCCAGGCGACGGCCGCTGGCATATGTACACCGGCGGCTGGGTGTCGCTGGCGATCGACCGCGATCAGGC
This sequence comes from Binatia bacterium, assembly GCA_035762645.1. GTDB lineage: Bacteria > Desulfobacterota > Binatia > UBA9968 > UBA9968 > DASTOD01. The sequence goes on from DASTOD010000180.1 coordinate 293, forward strand.
GGACATGTTTAATGCCTACTACACGCCGCGCGGACGGCCGGACCCCCTGTGGCAGGCCTATAAGCCCAGCCCCAGGCTCGACAAAGTGGCCGAGATCCTTGACCGACGCCACTACAATACGTGGAAAGAGCGCAAAGATCTCATGACCGAGGCGCTGCGGCTGTCGATGAAAGACTCGGTTCGCGTTTGGCTGGTGGACGCGGTCTATGTATGGCCGCGCCGAAAGGAAATGGTGCTCGCTACGGATCTTGCCGGCGGCATCTCGGGCTCACCGCTTTGGCCTTATACCATTCGGTTTCCGGAGAAAGTGGGCGGACGGGTCAGCTTCGCCAGCCCGAGCATTTTGACCGAGCCCTGGAACCCTGTGGCGGGAAGCAACTGGATTTATGACAACATGATCATTCGTGCCACTCTGGATTCGCCGGCTTTTCCGGACCCATTCACGGGCCTTTATTGGCCCCAGCGGATAAAATCCGCCGAAGTCTACGCGGAACAGGGACTCCCGATCACGAAAACCCATGACTGGGTCGGGCTGAGCTTCGTTCCATCCATCGAAGTCCCGCGGGACGCGTGGATCGACTGGGATCCGGTGGGCGAGCGCTTTATCACTGCCGGAGAGGCGCACCCTAAAGGTCTAAAGGCGCGGACCAAGACGGTCGTCCGCTATGTCGACGACCTTTGGGACGCGAGCTGGCACGACGGCAGCAAGGTTTCTTTGGCCGATTTCGTGGTTTCTTTCATTATGACCTTCGACCGCGCCAAACCTAAGAGTTCGATCTTCGATGAGGCGGCGGTGCCGGCGTTTAAAACATTTCAGAGCCAGTTCCGCGGCGCGCGCATCGTGCAGAACAATCCTCTGGTGGTGGAAATTTACAGCGACCAGCTCTACCCCGATGCCGAGACGATCGCGGCCGTGCGGACGGCCGAGTTCTACACCAACATTCCCTGGCATGAGTTGGCGCTGGGGGTTTTGGCCGAACGGAACAAAGAGTTGGCTTTCTCTTCTTCCAAGGCCGACCGACTTAAAGTGGAGTGGATGAGCTATATCAGCGGGCCGAGCCTCGCGGTCTTGGACCGGCAACTCGCTGCCGCGCTCAAGGAAGGCTTTATGCCGTACAAAAACACGCTCGGCGAATACATAAGCCGGCAGGAAGCGATCGACAGGTACGGGAAGCTCGGCGCCTGGCGGCAAGCGCGCGGCCATTTCTGGGTCGGCAGCGGGCCATTCTATCTCCACTCGGTGCATCCGGTGGAGAAGATCGTGGTCGTCAGAAGATCGGAATTGTTCTCTGACCCGGCCAACAAATGGGTGCGTTTTGTCGAGCCGCGGATCGCCGACGTGGAAATTTCCGGTCCGAGAATGGTCAAGAGCGGGTCGGCTATGGAATTTCAAATACAGGTGAGCTTCCAAGGTAAACCTTACCCGGCCGAAGATGTGGAGATCGTCCGCTTCCTGCTGTTCGACGCCCGCGGGGAGCTGATGGAGCTAGCCGACGCGGAGCAGGTGCGGGACGGCCTGTGGCGGGTTGCGCTTTCAGGCAAGCAGAGCGCGCGACTTGGCGCAGGCTCTAACCGGCTCGAAGTCGTGGTGACGCCGCGCGTGGTTGCTCTTCCCTCGTTCAAGACTTTCTGGTTCGTCACGGTGCGCGAGGACGTGAGTTGACGGGCTGATAACTATGACCCTCGCTAGAATTTTTCGTTACGTCTTTGTCCGCGCCCTCTCGTTATTTCTCACGGTGGTCATCGGGGTCTATCTTTCGATCCTGATCGCCAACATGGGCGGCTATGTCGACCAGATCCGCAAGGCGCAGATTCGCGAGCAGGTGGGAGCTACGGCTTTGGCCGATCAGAACCTTCGGCGCCTCCCGCCTGCGGAGACGCGCCGGATCATCGACCAGCGAATCGAGCTGGAGGAAAAGCGCCTCGGCCTGGATCGCCCCTTCGTCGTGCGAAGTTTCACTTATCTGACCGACGCGCTTTCGCTCTCATTGGGAAGAGCCGAGCGACTCACCAGCGACAAAGGATCGAGACAGGTCCGGGACGTCATTCTGGAACGTCTTCCCGCGACTCTGCTGCTCTTCGGCACCGCCGACCTGATCATTTTCTTCACGGCCATTTTCGCGGCGCTTTTCCTCTCGCGGCGCTATGGCAGTTTCTTGGACAGGGCGGTGGTCGCGCTCGCTCCAACGTCTGCCGCTCCAGCCTGGTTTTACGGGATCTTTCTGATCCTCTTGTTCGCTTCGCTGCTGCGCGTTTTGCCTTTCGGGGGAATGGTCGACGTTCCACCGCCGGAATCCGCGCCGGCCTACGCCCTAAGCGTGGTCAAACACCTGGTGTTGCCGGTGGCGGCGATGCTCATCGGTTCGCTGTTTATCGCGATTTACAACTGGCGAACTTTTTTTCTTATCTACTCCAGCGAAGATTACGTGGAGGTGGCCAAAGCCAAGGGCCTGCCCTCGGGAGCCATCGAGCGGCGCTATATCCTCCGCCCGACTCTACCGCCGATCATCACGAGCTTCGCCTTCAGCCTGATATCGCTCTGGAGCGGAGCGATCATCCTGGAGACGGTTTTCAGCTGGCCGGGTTTGGGAAGGCTTCTTTTCCAGGCGGTCGGCCAATTCGACACTCCGGTTATAATCGGCTCCGTAGTCATTTACGCGTACCTCCTGGCGGTGACGGTCTTTCTGCTCGACATCCTCTACGCGCTG
>DASTOD010000181.1:0-2041 GCA_035762645.1 Binatia bacterium
ATAGCCGCTTTCGACAGATGACAACACTACGTGATGTTTGCCGTCGACCTCGACGTTGCCGCGGTGCCGCAAACCCTTGTGGTTCAAGGCGGTCAAAATGAGCGTTACCGGGTTACGCCGCTCCTCGCGCAGGCGCGTTGCCAGGAGGCCGGGATGGAGGCGGGCTTGTTTTCCGCCGTCTCCACCTTCCAGCATTCCCGTGGAGCCGTCGATGGTTTCAACAAAGCGAACGGTTTGCTTGCTCGCCAAGGTTTGTGCCTCCCATTGCAAGCGCAATCGGGGTTGGGTGAGATCGCGCGTGAGGGTATAGCGAAAGGTGGTGATTTGCCGGGTCGGACCCAGCGGCTGCGGCGTCGAAGAGGAGTCGAACTGTTTGCCTTCGCTTTCAATCACCTGGGTTTTTAGAGCGCGCAGCGCCGTTAGGCCGCCCATTGCCTTTGCCGTCTGTTGGAGAAGCGCGGCGGCGGGCGCCTGAGCCTGACCGGGCATCGGCGCGGCCGCGAGCACAATCAGCAGAGTTAACAGCACAAACTGAATGATACCGTACATAAGACCTCCCGTTGTGGTGATGAAGTCTGCTTCAGACTGATGCCGAAGCTCTTTTACCCAGACGCTCGAGAAAATGCAAAGTTTCATGGCCGATCCGCTGGGGAAACATCTCACCCACTCGTAGAAAACGCTTTACTGCCGCCGATGCGCAACAATTGCGCTTTATGGATCAATGCGTATTTTTGAGCCATAAAGCAGCGCGGTTCGACGTAAAGACGGGTCCGCATTGCGGATAGCCGAGGCTAATGCGGCGATTGTGCCGGTTATTCTCCGCAAAATAGGCGGTGAATACATTGACTGTGCGGTGATTGGTTGTTATATTCTCCGCATGAGGTGCGGAGAATGGATCGCTACATTTACGAGTTGCCAAATTGGCCGGATTTCCAGTGGGACCAGAAAAGGTTGGCGGCACCCTTGGCAGCTTTGCGTCACCGCCAGGGACGCCTAGTCGGCCGCATGGAGACCTTGGGCTTTTCCTTGCGGGGAGAAGCCACGCTACGAACGCTCACTCTAGACGTTCTTAAATCTTCCGAGATTGAAGGCGAGATTCTGGACCGTGATGAGGTACGGTCCTCCATTGCTCGGCGCCTTGGTATGGACGTTGGCGGACTGGTGCCGGCTGATCGCCGCGTTGAAGGCGTAGTCGAAATGATGCTCGATGCCACGCAGAATTACGGCGCGCCGCTTACCGACGAACGGCTATTTGGCTGGCATGCTTCGCTATTCCCGACAGGCTACAGTGGTATGAGCAGGATCGCCATTGGGCGGTGGCGTGATGATTCCAAGGGACCGATGCAGATTGTGTCCGGCACCGTTGGGCGGGAGCGTGTGCATTTCGAAGCGCCGGCGGCAAAACGCCTCCCGAAAGAAATGGCCGCCTTTCTAAAATGGTTCAATCGAACAGATCAAACGGATCTGGTTCTGCGGGCGGGGCTTGCTCAATTGTGGTTTGTCACGATTCATCCTTTTGATGACGGAAACGGGCGCATTGCGCGCGCGATCGCTGACATGGCGCTGGCCCGTTCTGAACAGAGCTCTCAGCGTTTTTACAGCATGTCCGCGCAGATCAGAACGGAGCGAAAAACCTATTACGAAATGCTAGAGAAGACGCAGGAAGACGGTCTCGATGTCACGTTATGGCTGGAGTGGTTTCTCGGTTGTCTTGATCGTGCCTTCGACGGGACGGAAAAAACCCTCGGCAGTGTTTTGCAAAAAGCTCGCTTCTGGGAAGCGCATGCCGCCAAACCGTTGAACGACCGCCAGCGTCTGATGCTCAACAAGCTGCTGGACGGGTTTGAGGGAAAACTGACATCGTCCAAATGGGCGAAGATTGCAAAGTGCTCGCAGGACACGGCGTTGCGCGACATCCTCGATCTCGTTAATCAGAGGATTCTCGTCAAGGAGGCTGCCGGTGGCCGAAGCACCAGTTATTCCTTGGCGGAAAGCGGCGAAACCGGAACCTCTGGCGCCACTACACTATGAAAGGCGAGTC
>DASTOD010000182.1:0-2395 GCA_035762645.1 Binatia bacterium
TTGCAGGAGCCGATTCGCGCCGACTATTTCGGCACACGCGCCTTTGCCACGATTCAAGGCGTGAGCCGCTCGGTCACCACGGCCGGCACTTTCATGGGGCCGATCATTGCCGGAGTCTTCTACGATTCGACCAAAAGCTACACGATCGCGTTCGCCGTATTTGCTTTTGTCAGTCTCGTATCCATGCTCTGCATGTACCTGGCCAAGCCACCAGTTCGATCCGTTTAAGACGATTCACCCGGGGCTTGACAATTCGTGATTCTAAGAGAAATAGATAGCGGCCAGCTAACCCGGCCGGGATTGACTCCACGAGCGCGCACGGATAAGGAGTTTTCAGGCTATTGAAAAAGGCGCATCTGCTTCGTTGCGCTCAATCGCCTCGCTGCAACGTACTAGCATAAGTACGCCTCCGCTCGTCGATTTCTCGCACGCCTCGCAGCTGGGACCTTTTTGAACAGCCTGGTTTACATATAGTGACGGCCTTCGCGCCGGTGAATGCAAATCAAATAAGGAGGAAGGACTAATGAGACGAAAATTTAGTAGGTCGTTGGCGATGGTGGCGATTGTAAGCTTGTTATTGTCGCCGGGGCAACTGGTTGGCATCGCGGAGGCCAAGATCGACTGCGGCCCCGTGGCCAACAAAAGCGACAATTTGCCGCGCACCATCGCGATCGGTACCAATCCCGCGGGCACCGGCGCCCATGCTTTAGGGTCGGGTTTGGCTGCGGTTGCCAGTAAGACGACTCCGGTATCGAGCAAAGTTCAACCGTACAATGGTCCAAACGCCTGGATGTCGCTGCTGGAGAACGGCGAGTTGGAGTTCGGGATCATCAATATCTTGGATTCGAATATGGCGGCGACGGGCAGCGGCAATTACAAGCGAGCCTATCCCAGTATCCGCGTTGCCATGGGAGGCGTTTTCCCCTTCACCATCGGCATTCTCGTTCGTGACAGGTCGGACATCAAACAACTATCGGATCTTAAGGGGAAACGCATGGGATGGGATTTCGGCGGGCATGCCATCAATCAGACCTGGCAAAATGCCATGATGGAGATCGGCGGTGTAAAATCGAGCGATGTCACTCAGGTCCGCGTCTCGAATCTGAACGATGCCATCCGCGGGCTGCCGGAGGGAAAAGTCGACGCCACCATTTCCGCCATCGGCATCGGCATCGTCGAAGAGGTCAATGCCATGGAACCCATCCGTTTCCTGCCGATTCCGAACACTGAGGCGGCCAACAAGGTGCTGGGCCGTTACGGGGCATCCGTTGTCAAATCAACCCCGAACACCGGTGTAAAGGGAGGAACCGACGTCATGGGTTATCCGCTTCATCTCGTCAGCTCCACAAAAGTCAGCGAGAAGACCGTCTACACCTTGGTGAAAACATGGTCGGACAATCTGAAGGAGCTCCAGACTCTCCACCCGTTATTCAAACAGTGGCAAGCGGTGACCAGTTTTACCGTGCCGTACCATCCCGGAGCCATCAAGTTCTACAAGGAAGCGGGAGTCTGGACGGCGAAGGAAGAGGCGCGTCTAAAAGAAATTTGTAATTAGCGCCCGATAATCTTGCGGAGCCAAAGCGGCGCTTTGGCTCCGCGTTCGAAGGCTTGGAATAGTGGAGATCGAAGAACAGGTCCGTTCCCGGGAACTGCGCGGGCCGCTCGCGTGGGCGGCCAACGGCGCGCTGATCATGATCCCTGTGTCGGGCATCTTCTTTTTACTGGATGTGCCCCAACGGATCGGCTGGTTATTTTTCAACGAGCAGTACATGGGGCTGTTCCTGGCTCTCGCTCTTTTCGCCACTTACCTGTTGGTCCCTCATAAACGAGGGGCAAGCGGCGTTCCTTGGTACGACTTGATCCTCGCGTTGGCCGGCCTAGTCGTCGGTCTTTATATCTTTGTCGAATACCCCAACCTGGTGGACACTCTGGGGGACATTACTCAAACCGGGGTGGTTCTGGGTGTCACCACGGTTTTGCTCCTGGCCGAAGCGACCCGGAGGTTGGTGGGTTGGCCCCTCGTCGTCATCGCCGCGGTTTTCGTCTTCTACGCAATGTTCGCCTATCTCTTCCCAGGAAATTTTTCCGGCCGTGGTTGGTCGGTGGGCCGGCTCGCCACCTATTTATATCTGGATGCCAATGGAATATTTGGCCTCGCCCTGCAAGTCGGATCGAGCATCGTTTTGGTCTTCATCCTTTTCGGCGAAGTGCTGAACGCCATCGGCGGCGCCGCGTTCCTGAGCGATTTTGCTCAGGCGGTCATGGGGCGATATCGCGGCGGCCAGGCGAAGATCGCCATCGTTTCTTCGAGTCTCTTCGGCAATATCAGTGGCAGCGCTGTGGCCAACGTGGTTGTCGACGGTGCGTTCACGATTCCGATGATGAAAAAAGCCGG
>DASTOD010000183.1:0-2173 GCA_035762645.1 Binatia bacterium
ATTCCGAAGCCCGGAGAAATATCGCTTGCTCACAGGGGTGTTTTGTTTCTGGACGAGTTCCCTGAATTTGGGACGCGCGTCCTGGAAGTGATGCGCCAGCCGATGGAGGACAAGGTTGTCACCATCAGCCGCGCCAAGGGGTCGCTTACATTTTCCGCCAACTTCCAGTTGATCGCCGCCATGAACCCCTGCCCGTGCGGATTCTACGGAGATACACAAAAGCCCTGTACCTGTGCCCACGCGCTTGTGACGAAATATCAAAAACGAATCTCAGGTCCGCTGTTGGATCGCATTGATATCCATATTGAAGTCCCAAGAGTGGACTATGAAAAGCTAAGTGGAGATCGAGTGGGAGAGCCCTCCGAATGCATCCGCGCCCGTGTCCAAGCTGCACGAAATGTACAAAGCAAGCGCTTCTCGAGCAATGGATCCTCGGATATTGTTTGCAACGCCGACATGCGCGTGGGGGAGATACGGCAGTTCTGCAAACTACCGGAGGAAGGTCAAAGCCTGATGCGGGCGGCGATGAGCCAGCTCAATTTATCGGCACGGGCTTATCACCGTATCTTGAAACTGGCGCGGACGATTGCGGATTTGGCGGGGAGTAAGGAAATTCAGTCCGTGCATCTGGCAGAGGCTTTGCAATACCGTCCGAAGTTGATGTTAAATCAGCTGTTCCAGACTCTGGCTATATCTTGGCTATATCGCGCGTATATCCCGCCCATATCTCCAGTTCGATAGTCCTTCGCTTTTCCTTCGTATGATATTCGACCCATTTACCTTTCCTGATAGCTCTTCTTAGTAAGACACTGGAGACCTCTGGTCACGTCTCGGCGGGGTCGAAGATCTACGCCGAGCACAGAGGGGTCGTGAAGCAACTGAAGAGGTTTGATCAAGAGTGATGCGTAATGCATCAAGATAAAATGTTACTTTGGTGGAAACGTTGCATCAAGAAAGAATGTTACCGAGAAATCTTCCAAAGTTGGGCAATCTTCTGGTCAATCCGACGCCGAAGTTCGGCAGGATTGAGTTGGACATAGAGATGGGCGAGTCGGGCTTTGGCTTCTAAAGAAATGTCTTTGCGTTCGATGACACGCTGGTAAGGGGTCTTGGCGGTATCATACCGCTTGATGGTTTTGTTGCCAATCCGTTCTTTGGCAATCAGCTTGAGCGAGGGCTGAAAGAAGTTGATGTAGAGTCGTAAATCGTCATAGATACTCTCCAGGAGAGCGAGTTCCTGTTCGGTTTCCCAACGGTCATAGCCAACGGTGTGTCGTACGACAGACCAATTCTTTTGTTCGACATGCGCCTGATCATTTTTCTGGTAGGGGCGAGAACGCGTAAAAGTGATCTGCTCATCCAGGCAGTAGCGGTAAAGCAAATCGTTGATGAACTCGCCACCATTATCTGAATCAATGCCCAGTAAAGGAAAAGGCAGTCTTTGGCGCATCCGGCCTAATGCTTCCGAAACTGCCTCCTGCGAACGGTGGAGCAGTCCAGTCACCTCCGTCCAGCCCGTGCAAAGATCCGTACAGGTCAAAGTACACAGGAATTGCCCTTCTGTGGTGTTTCCACAGTGCGCCACCAGGTCAATTTCCAGGAACCCAGGCCGTTCTTCATCCCATTCTGTAAAGGTGCGTACGGGAATTAGGGTTTTGAGCAGCCTGCCAGGTTTGGTGGTGCTCAAGCCGTGCGGCGTCTGGCGGCGGATCGGACGCAAGCAGCGATCGATGCTGGCGGAACTGATTTTCAAGAGTAGTTCTTTTGTGTCTGCGGCTAGGTTGATTTCTTGACATCGCTCCAACACTCGAATGGCTTCTGGCAAAAACGGTTGCAGCCGTTTGGAACAGATCTCTCCATAGATCTCCCAGATCCGCTCTAGGGACTCTCCCACCTCACCACGATAGACGGTTTTGTAGCCGGTCCGCTTCCTTCTCCGGCTCTTGGGAACTCTGTTTTTTAGCACACGGATCGCATGTTTCCGATGATATCCAGTCGCACTGGTAAACTCATCCAAAATCTTCTGCTTTTCCACTTTCCCGGCTTTCAGGTAGCGTGGTCGCACGACTTCTAACAACTCTTGCTTGCTTTTCAGGCTCATCATGTTGCTCCTCCAACAGGCGGTTTCGCCTATCGGAAAGTAACATTTTTCCTGATGCAACGATCCTTCTCA
>DASTOD010000184.1:0-6792 GCA_035762645.1 Binatia bacterium
CTGCGTGGTTGCGGAAGGTGGTAGGGGAGAGACCCACCTCGCCCGAAATAACCAGATCCAACAAAGCCCGTCCGGAAACATTGTGCACCACGGGGTTTTGCGTCTTCAGTTTGCGAATGTATTCATCACCCTTAAATTTGAGCATCGCGCCTACGGTGCGAGAGCCGGTGTCGCTGCCCGCAAGCCCAATTTTGTCTTTCAATTTGGGATTGAGCAATCCTTCATAATTCTTTGGCACTACATCCGCAGGTATAATGTTCTTATTATAGGAAAGAATGATGTGCGATTCGCGATCGATGGTCCAGTAGACGAGTCCTTTAGGAGCATTTTCCTTGCTAAAGTCCGGGTACTTGGCCAGAGCCGGTGAGTAATAGGCCGCCAGCAACTTGTTGTCGCGCAGAAAGCGCAACAGCGGAATTGTGCTTTCGATGGTATCGACGATGAATCGCTTCGCCTGCGCTTCGGCGATGATCCGCGACATCAGCTCCTGGCTCGTGGCACGATAGGATTCGACTTTGACGCCGGGATATTTGGCTTCAAAGCTCGTGGCCAGCTCCTTGTAGGAGCCGCCGGCCAACGAGGTATACCAGGTTACTTTTCCCTCCGTCTTCGCCCCGGCATACAGCACCTGCTCGCGATCCGGTTTGTTATAGGCCGCGAGTTCTGCGAGTTTCGCCGGTTTCGCGGCCTGTCCCCAGCCGATCGAAGGAACGCTGACGGCGAGGACAATCGAAATCAACAATGCTTTCATAAGCTCGGTCTCCTTTACTTTCATCATCCTGCTCCCGTTTTGTGTCTTAGTCCCATCTAATCACGCCACTAACTAACGGTAGACAACCCTCTCTAAATCTTCCCCGCGCCGCAGGGGAGAACCAAAGAGAGGGTGCTAAGCGCGAGTCCCGAGAGATTTTGCCAGTTCCAGTGTTCGCCGCGCGCGTTCGACGATGGGCCGATCGATCAGCTGTCCGCCGAACGCGATGGACCCGTCGCCGCGCGCGTTGGCTTCTTCGAATGCCTTGATCACCTGCTCGGCATAGCTCACTTCTTCGGCCGTCGGGCTGAACAGGGTATTGATAGGGTCGATTTGCGCCGGATGGATCAGCGACATGCCGGAAAAACCCAGGCGCCGCGATTGGCGGGCGAAAACGGCGAGCCCTTCGGTATCCTTGAGATCCACCCAAACTCCGTCCACCGCCTGCACATGGGCAGAGGCCGCCGCAATGACCAGCGCCGAACGGGCGTAGAGCATATCGCGCGCTTCCCCCTCGCGTGAAGTCGGGAGTCCCAACTCGCGGCCAAAGTCTTCCGCGCCGAACATCAAACCCACCACCCGCGGAGAAGATGCCGCGATTGCCGGAGCATTTAAAAGCCCGCGCGGGCTTTCGATGGCGATCAGTAGTTTGATCGACCCGGTTCCGATTCGGAGCTTCGGTTCGCGCTCGCGCAGGATCGTATCAACTTTTTTCACCTCGTCGGCTGTTTCGACTTTCGGCAGGACCAAGCCTTCCAGTCCCGGCCGTATGACGGCGTCCAGGTCGGCGTCCATTCGCGCATGGCCGATGGCGTTGATTCGCACGAACCGCGCCGGGCAATGCGCCGCTTTCTCGCGTCCTAACGCCTCGGCGATCAGCTGGCGCGCCGTGTCTTTCTCATTGGGCGCGACGCCGTCTTCGATATCCAACATGATGGCATCGGCGTTGAGACCCAGCGCCTTATCGATCATCTTCTGGCGGTGACCGGGAACAAACATCCACGAACGCTTCAGATCCATGGTCAATCTCCTAACGGCTTTTCCTTATCCGAAGGGCAGCGAAATGTCCACGGCCGCCGGCGACAATTCCCGTTCGTTTGCACCGTGGCGATTTTTCAAGAATAAATAAAAAGATATCCCTTATCGCAGAGCCGCCTAAGATACATGAGATCGGCCACCTTCAAGCTTTTGTTACCCGTTGTCGCCATTACGATTCAAAACAACTCCGCGGCGACGATCATTCCGCCGTTTCTTCAGGATCTCCATACTCACGTCGCCGCAATGGGAACACTCATCTCTCTGAACCCGGTTCTGGCGTTGATCTCACGGCTTCCGGTCGGCATGGCTTATGATCACCGCCGGGCACGTTTGCTCATCGCCGTGGCGGTTTTGGCGATGGGCATCACCAATTTCCTGTACAGTTTCGCCACCGGCAGTCTGACCTTTGCCCTCGTTCACTCGCTGAACGGTTTTGCTTACGGCGCCGTGACGACTCTCTACATGGCGTTTTACGTGGATTCACTTCCGCCGGAGGAAAATCGCAGCCATGCCATGGGCTACTACGTCGGGACTCTGGCGCTGGGTTATTCGACGGGAAATTTCTTCGGTGGATTGGTTGCCGACCACTTTGGATACGGCGGCACTTTTCAGCTTGCCGCATTTCTGTCGTTGATCCCTTGCGGTTTGCTGTGGCTCCTGCGTCCACCCGACGCGCGGGCCGAGAGCAAAGCCAAAGAAAAAAAACCCGCGAGTCTAACGTCGAAAGAATCTTGGAGGGCCATTCTGGAACCGGAGATGGCAATCGTCCTTGTCACGGCCTTGTTCCTTAACTTGCTGCACCAGATGAGCGGAGTCTTCATTTCGCTCTATGGGTTGGCGGTGGGAATGAGTTTGACGCAAATCGGCGTGATCCGAGCGGCTTACGCGGGCTGCAACGCGGTAACACGGCCGATTAGCGGTCACGTGGTGAACAAGCTCGGCCATCGCTGGTTGTCGTATGCGGGGATTCCGGTGCAAGGCGCGATCTTGATGTTGATTCCGTTGTTCACAGGATTCGGCGCGATCCTGGCGGTATATGTGCTTTCGGGCTTGATGCGCGCGGTCGTCATCGTAGCTAACGCGGTTGGCCTGGTTCAGGATGTCGATGAAAGCAAGGTACGGCGCGGCGTCGCTTCTGCGCTCTATAACTCGGCGGGCGATCTGGGCAATATTCTGGGACCTATCGCCGGAGGCCTCATCGCCCATGCCGCCGGCCTCGGCGGAGTCTTCGTCCTCGGATCTCTGGCGTCAGCGGTATTATTTCTTGCGGGGTTATTCATGGTGCGTCGCCTAAACACCTCTCCGTAACGATCGCGCCGCCACGGCAGTGGCTCGTAAACCTTCGCGAGCGGGTCCATTTCAACGGCCAGTTTAGGCTTGACCCTGCCTTAACGTTTTGGTCCGCTTACACGTACCAGCCAGAGGTCCACCCGCGTGGGATTCCCTTGCGTGATCACGCGATGCCCCGAATCGGTCGTGAAGATCATCCGGCCGGCGCTGTGGATCGTGGCACGTACCGCGTAAGTTCGATCTTTCCGGATCTTGCTAGGGTCGTACTTCAACTCGAAAGGGATCGGCACCTGCCGCCCACCGGCGGCAATGGCTGTCTCGGCGACCACTGGTGCGGCTATATCCTGGACCGAGACATCGAAGAGCCGAACCTCCACAACCGCATCGGTCGGTAGGGCCACACGCTCCCGATAGGCTACCGAGCCTCTCAGCATGCCTCCATTTTCACTGGTCCGCGCCATCTCGGCGCCAGGAGCGACGCAACCTACGAGGACAAGCCCCAGAAGCGTTACAAGCGTGAATGACGAAAGAGCTGTCATCAGGTTCTAAGTAATGAGGCGATCCCTTGTTACTTTTGTTCCTCCTCGATGTCCATGTATTCCCAGAGCTCGTTCTGGTGGAGCCAAATCGGATCAGCGTTGGCCAGGATGAACTCATGCACATCCATTCCATCAATTGTCGGTGGGCGTTTGACGCGTCTCTGCTTTCCATTAACGAAGACCGTCATGAATTCCCGCTGTCGCCGCCTCTTCTCGGCTCGCTTTTGCGGCGTTAGCGTTCGTTTACGCTTCGGCATGAATCAACCTCGAACTAGGCCATTTTAAGTTGTCGCTCTCGCTCAGGCAGTTATTATCTGCTCACCGGTATGCGTCGGGTTCGTGAACTGCACCGTCCGTTCGCTGGCAGTTCTCCGCACCCGATTCGCGCTCTATTGCCTATGAAAGCATGAAGCCTCACTTTGTCTTGCGCATCCGGTCAAGTATGCGGTTGACGGCCACCTTCGCTCGCGTTAGAGGGGTGATCCTGCCACCCTCGAGTCGAACCCTGACTTCGACATAGAACTTGGAAAGCGGTTGCAAGGTCAGTTTGAACAAGTCGTCCTTTCCTTTGGTCTCGCCGCGGCAAATATGATGGTGGCAACCAATCGCGACGGCTTGAACTGGAACGATCATTTGGATTTTCGAGAGATCTTCCAAATTTAAGTTTTTCTCTGCGGACTCGATCTGCATCGCGGCCGCGCGTACATCGTGCCTGTCCCGCGCATATTCCTCGTAGCGCATGGAAAGGAGCTTTTCCCAATCACGAAGATGTTTCGTTTCCACACCCAAAGTTCTCAAGTTCTCTAGGTGCGCCCTGGGGATCGCTTTGTTGAGGCGAGTGAGGTAGTCGCGAAACTCTCCGTCGACACGAAGATCGGGCGCCTCGATGAGAAGCATAATCAGCACAATAAAGGCAACCACCAGCTCGTTAAAAATTCTATCCTGCTCGGTTTGACTCAACTGCTCGAAAGACGACAGCCGGCGGAACTCTTTGTCCTGAAATAAGCGGAACGAGGAGCCTGCTGCAGCCTCCGTTAGGGCCGCCGCCGTCTTGTAAGCCATCTGATCGAGCGATTCACGTTCTGTTGTCATAAAATTTGGAACCGGAACTCTTCACCGGAATACGATCCCTAAGGCGAAAATCGGACCACATTTACGGCGGTTTCGGTTCGCTTACACGTACCAGCCAGAGGTTCACCCGCGTCGGATTCCCTTGCGTGATCACGCGATGCACCGTATCGGTCGTGAAGAGCATCCGCCCCGCGCTGCGGATCGTGGCACGTACCGCGTATGTTCGATCCTTCCGGATCTTGCTCGGGTTGTACTTCAACTCAAAAGGGATCGGCACCTGCCGGCCCGCGGAGGCAATGGTTGTCTCGGTGATCACTGGGTGCGGCTATGCTGTTAGCTTAAGACGCTGGTTATCTCGTAAGGAACTTTCACACCAAGACGTTCAAGACAGCCGCTGCCCTCCGGAGCGGCTTGTCGAAAGTCCAAAGACTACATCCTGTGAGCAGCGTCGAAGCGAGGAGATGAGCATCCACCCAACCGATACCACGTCCGTATAGACGCCGTGCCTCTAGAAAGCTCAGAACTTCTTCATGTTCGACTAGATGAGCTTCAGGTAAGGCTTTCAACATACTCAAAATCTCCCTCCGCTTCTGCAGCGTTCCACATGCCAACTCGCCTAGGATAAACGGATGGCAAAGGACCTGCTCGTCAAACAGCAAACTTTTTAGACGATCGTTCCCCGCCCGGAGGTGCTCGATCCAAACGGAGGTGTCAACTAGAATCATGCGGCGTTGCCAGAGCGCCGCCTCCGAATGGCGCGAAGCTGCTTCTCAGTCCCGCCGAGATTGGCCAAGCGTCGAGCGCTCTCTTTCGCGATCAGGGCCTCAAGTCCCAAACGCACCAAGGAGGTTTTCTCTTTGACTCCCGTCAGCTTGGCAGCATGCTCTAACAGAGAATCATCAATGTTAAGTGTTGTCCTCATATGCATCAGCATGCCCTATGTATGCATACAGGTCAAGTTGGGGACACTGCGCGATTTTCAGCCTTTTCTGATTAGACTTCCAACTTCGCCTCTCAATATGACTTCGGCATACCCAGGACGTGCTGTCCCAAATAGGCGAGGACCAGATTGTTGCTTACGGGGGCAATCGTGAGCAGCCTCGTTTCACGGAATTTTCGCTCCACATCATATTCCACGGCAAAGCCGTAGCCGCCGTGGGTGGTGAGGCACGCGTTCGCCGCCTCCCAGGCGGCTTCGGACGCCAGCAACTTCGCCATGTTGGCTTCCGCGCCGCATTTCTCTTTGCGGTCGAACTTGGTTGCGGCTTGGTAACGAACCAGATCGGCCGCCTCGATGTGCGAATGAGCGTGCGCGATGGGGAACTGGATGCCCTGGTTGGAGCCGATGGGGCGGCCGAAGACGATGCGCTCGGATGCGTATTTTGCCGCCCGTTCGACGAACCAGCGGCCATCGCCGATGGCTTCCGCGGCGACGAGAATTCTTTCGGCATTCCAGCCGTCGATGATATAGCGAAAGCCCATACCTTCCTGGCCGATTAAATTCTCCGCCGCCACTTCAACTCCATCGAAAAACACAGCATTGGTGTGATGGTTGATCATCAGATCGAGCGCCTTGACTTCGAGTTTCCCCTTAGCTTCGCGGAGATCGACGATAAAGACCGATAACCCCTTTGTCTTGTCTTGCAATTGGTCGTATGGCGTCGTGCGCGCGAGCAGGAGCATGAGATCGGATTGCCGCACCCGGGAGATAAAGATTTTCTGGCCGTTGATGATGTAGCGGTCGCCTTGACGAGTGGCGCTGGTTTGAATTCTTGTCGATTCGGATCCGGCGTCCGGCTCGGTGACACCGAAGGCTTGCAGACGGAGTTCGCCGCTCGCGATCTTGGGCAGATACCGCCGCTTCTGTTCTTCGCTGCCGTGCCGCAGGAGCGTTCCCATGGTGTACATCTGGGCATGGCAGGGCGTGGCCACGCCGCCCGAGCGGTTGATCTCTTCCAGAATGATGCTCGCTTCGGTGATGCCGAGGCCGGTGCCGCCGTATTCTTCCGGGATCAGGGCCGCGAGCCAGCCGAGCTCCGACAGTTTGCGGACGAAGGCTTCGGGATATTCTTTTTTGCTGTCGACTTCGCGCCAGTAGGAGTC
>DASTOD010000185.1:0-3780 GCA_035762645.1 Binatia bacterium
TGCGCAGCTCATGGGACATGTTGGCGAGAAACTCGGATTTGTGCCGGTTGGCGGCCTCGATCTGGCGGCTCTTTTCCTCGATTTCCCGGAATAGACGGGCATTCTGGATTGCCAAAACTGATTGCGTGGCAAAGGTCCGGAGGAGATTGACAATTTCCGGGGAGAAGTCGCCAGTTTCACGTCGGTAAATCGTTAAGGCTCCCATGATTTTCTGATCGAGAAGCAGCGGCACGGCGAGGAGCGACCGGTAGCCGAGGCGCGACAACATCGGACGCATCCCCCTGGTGGCAAACTCCTGCTCTTGGCGGAGGTCGGCAATCTGTGTAGGTATTCTGGTCTCTGCCGCTCGACCGGTGGCCCCTTGTCCGAGACGGAGCGGCGTAGCCTGATAGGCTTTGACCAACTCCTCTTCCATCTGATAGCTAGCTCGAAGATGAAACTCCTGCGTCGGCTCGTCGTACTCGTAGATGATGCCGCAATCGGTTCCTGAGAGCTGGACCGCGTGGCGCACGATGGTACTCAGCACGGTCTGGAGATCCAGCGTGGAGCTGACGGCTTGACCGACTTCTCCTAATGCTTTCAGCTCTTCCACTGACCGGGCCAGCTCACGGGTCCGCGCCTGTAGTTCTTGGAATAGTCGGACATTCTCGATCGCGATTGCTGCTTGGTCAGCGAACGTCCGAAGTAAATCTTCGTGGCGTTTTTGAATAGGTCCGGGATCACCCCAGGCGACTACGATGGCACCAAGCGGAATGCCCTCGCGTAGCATCGGCACCCCTAACATTCGCCGCCACCCACCAAGTACGGCAAAACGACGATCGTAGTCGGCGTCGGAAAGTGCATCGGCCATGTGAACTACTGACTTAGAAAGAATGACTCTGCCGGAGATTTGTGAATTGGCCGGTCGCATCGGATAGACGTCCCGCAAGAGTTCAACGGCCTCGGCGGTATATTTGTGCGTGGCGACAAAATGCAGCAGTTCGCCATCGAACCGAAAAACATTGGCAAATAGGCTGTCACAAAGCCTAACTGCATTCCGCGCGATGGCGTCGAATACGGGCTGCACGTCAGTCGGCGAGCTGGCAATAACGCCTAGGATTTCGCCCGTCGCGGTTTGTTGTTCCAGTGATTCCTTGAGCTCTTGGAACAGCCGCACGTTTTCAATGGCGATCACCGCCTGGTCGGCGAAGGTTTCAAGGAGTTTGATCTGCGCCGGACTGAAGGGGCACACCTCAGTGCGACGTGCGTTCAATGATCCAACGAGCTCGCTTTGCTGGCGAAGGGGAACGGACAAGAGTGTACGCCAACCGCCTACAACCCCGAGTTGCAAATCGTTCCGCTCGCGAACGTCGGGAATGTGGAGCGTGCCGTGCTCGCGTACCCAGCGATATTGCGGTTCATCCATACCGATCTCGTCGCGGTAGATAGGCATGGGACCGAAATGAGCTCGCGGAACAAAGCCGCTCCCGTCGCGGAGTCGCAGCACCACATCATCAATTCCGCAAACCCGCGCCGCGCTCTCGACGATGGCGTCGAGCACCGGTTGCACGTCCGTGGGCGACCGGCTGATGATGCCGAGCACCTCGGCGGTTGCGGTCTGATGCTCCAGGGCCTCGCGCAACTCCGCGTTGCGTTCCTGCAGTTCGTTAAATAGCCGAACATTCTCAATCGCGATGACGGCCTGGCTGGCGAGCGTCTCCAGGAGCTTGATTTGCTTATCTGTGAATGGGCGAACCTCCATGCGGCGGATACGAATCGTCCCGATGGGAATTCCCTCGCGCAACAACGGCGTGGCGAGCACCGTCCGAACGCCGAGCCTTCTAGCGAAGGACGCTTGGAGGTCACCTTCTGGCTCTGCGGCTAGGTCATGAATGTGGAGGGTTCGCCGGTCAATTACGGTTCGCCCGGGAATAGAGCGACGATCGATTAACGGTAGTCCCTCACCCCGCCGTCCCGGCAGCGGCCCGTAATTAGCAACTGCTCGAAGCATGTCGCCATCAATTCGATGAATCACCGCATCGGTTGCATGACATAGCCGCGCCGCGTTTTCGGCAACCACATCCAGCACCGGCTGAATATCCGTCGGCGAGCTAGCAATGACGCCCAAGATTTCACTCGTCGCCGTCTGCTGCTCCAACGACTCCTTGAGTTCTTGAAACAGCCGGACGTTTTCGATTGCGATCACCGCCTGGTCAGCGAAAGTTTCCAGAAGCCTAATCTGCGCCGGAGTAAATGGGCTGACTTCGGTACGCCGGGCAACCAGAATGCCAATGAGTTCCCCCTGCTGACGAAGGGGAGCGAGTAAAAAGGTACGCGAGCCGGTGACAGAACCCATTGTTGGGAAATCGTTCTGCGCTAGGACATCAGGAACGTGAAGTGTGCCGTGCTCGCGCATCCAGCGAATAAATAGCGCATCGATACTGACCTCAACGCGGCCAATGGGCATGGGACCGAAATGAGCCCGCGGAACCATAGCGTTTCCTTCGCGGAGTCGCAGCACCACATCATCAATCCCGCAAACCCGCGCGGCGCTCTCTACGATCGCGTTGAGCACCGGCTGGACATCGGTGGGCGAACGGCTGATGATACTGAGCACCTCGGCCGTCGCGGTCTGATGCTCCAAGGCCTCCCGCAATTCCGAGTTGCGTTCCTGCAATTCTTTGAACAACCGTACGTTCTCAATGGCGATCACCGCCTGATCGGCAAAGGTTTTAAGGAGGGAGATCTGCTTGTCAGTGAACGGTCGGACCTCGGTGCGGCGAATTAAGATCGCTCCAATGGGAACGCGCTCGCGGTACAGCGGTGTGGCGAGTAAAGTGCGAAGACCTCCTTGCAATCCACGAGTTCTCGCCTGCGGAGGAAATTCGTCAAGATGTTCTAGAAGGTCCCGAATATGAATCGTCTGTCGATCAAGAATCGCTCGGCCCGATGGTGTTTCACGGTTCAGGGGCCTACGATCAGCAATCGCTGGCAGCGGCCCGAACGACGCCGCGAGCCGTAAGGTATCGCCCTCGATTTGAAGTATAGAAGCGTCCGTTGCCTCGCAGAGCTTGGCTGCATTCTCGGCAACCACATCCAGCACCGGCTGCACGTCGGTTGGCGAGCTTGCGATCACGCGGAGGATCTCGCTGGTCGCGGTCTGTTGCTCCAGAGCCTCGCGCAGTACGGCGTTACGGCCTTGGAGTTCTTGAAACAGCCGGACGTTTTCGATGGCGATGACCGCCTGGTCGGCGAAGGTCGTCACGAGCTGGATCTGTTTATCAGTAAAAGGCTTGACCTCAGTCCTGAAGATAATGATCACGCCAATCGGAACACCTTCTCTGAGCAGAGGCACTCCGAGTACCGATCTTGGTTCGAAGAATTTGGTACCGTAATCGTACTCTGGATCGGCCCTGAGATCAGGGATGTGTACGGCTTGGCGCTGCAGTACGACTCTGCCGGCAACGGTGTGTCGCCCACGGCGTGGCGGGTTTTGCTTAATGAATTGCAACAAGTCCGGGTAAGGGGAGTAACCATAGGCAGCCACCAGTGGAAAGCTGTCACCCTCTGCCTTGTGAATCGATCCATGATCGGCTTCGCAAAGCCTGCTAGCGTTTTCAATCAGTGTGTCGAGAACAGGCTGAAGATCGAACGCAGAGCGGCTTATGACCTTCAAAACTTCGCTCGTGGCGGTCTGCTGTTCCAGCGCCTCCGTAAGGTCGCGATTACGCTCCCGCAATTCCTTGAACAACCGTACGTTTTCGATAGCGATTACGGCTTGGGCGGCGAAGGTCTTGAGGA
>DASTOD010000186.1:0-6063 GCA_035762645.1 Binatia bacterium
GTTTGCCGTCTTTGGCGCAACTGCGGCAAGACATCTCGGCCGTAGCCCTCGAGGAACGCGCGCTGATCGGGCCCCGCTGAATGGAAGATAAGATGATCAAAGCCCATATCGATGTAACGCTGCGCAAACTGGACGTGTGCGTCCGGATTCGCCGAGATGCATACGGCTTCTCTTATCGTATCGGCGCCCACCGCTTTGCCGTTATCCTCCGACATTTTGGGCGTGTAGATTCTTTCGGTAAATAGCGCCGGGATGAAAACACCCGCCCAGTATGCCTTTCTGCACTCTATGGCTTTCGCCTCGTCATCAGTATAATCCACCGCGAGCTCGATCATCCGCGGCATTTGTGATGGGTCTTTTCCTGCCTCTCTGGCTCCAGCTTCAAAGTTCTCGAAGATTTGGCGGTAAGTTTCGGGCTCTTCTCCGCCTACTGTGATCAAGCCATCGCCATATTTACCGGCGAAACGAGCGCTATTGGGAACCATCGTCGAGATGTAAAGCCGAATAGGCTCACGAGGCCGGGTATACAGCTTTGCCTGTCGAGTTTGATAGTAGGCGCCTCTGTGCGTCACTTTTTCTCCCGTCCACAGTGCGCGAATCAAGTCGATCGCCTCAGCTAACTGAGCCCGCCGGATTTTGTAATCGGGCCATTGACCTGTCGCTGAGTACTCGTTCAGTGCCTCGCCGGTTCCGACCCCGAGAAACGAGCGACCCGGGGCAAGACAGGCCAGGGTAGCCGATGCCTGCGCAATGATGGCAGGGTGGTACCGCAACGTCGGACAGGTCACGCCCGTGCCCAAAGTCATTCTAGATGTCTTGGTTGCCGCAGCTCCGAGCCAAGTCCAGACAAAGCATGCTTGCCCTTTTTCGGCCCAGGGATGGAAATGATCGCTGACATCGATGGAATCAAAACCAGCCGCTTCGGCGGCGATTGCGTACTCCAGAAGCTCTTCGGGAGGATGCTGCTCTGTTCCCGCTTTCCAACCTAACCGTAACATCTCAACCTTCCTTCTGGGTGCCGGCTCGTGTCCGAGAATCAGCACACCCGCGTTCTCAAAAGTTGTCCGATTGGGACGCACGAGAACACAAATGCTTGTGAATATTTCGTGATGGTCGGCCGCAAAAAATTTTCGCAACCGCCGTGCCAAACTAAATTCACTTACGAAATTTCTGTAACATTATTCCCGCACCCCCACCTGCCCGCCAAGCGCGCGGGCAATCAGCGCCGCTCCGACAACCAGCCCTACGATGATCACCGCGACCACGGTTGCTTTTTCAAACTCCGCGCCAGCGGCAAAATCCAACATGAGGAGCGAGAGGGTGCGCGACTTTCCAGATCCGAGGAGAACCACCGTGCTGATGTCACGAGCAGCGGAAATAAAACCGACCAGGCCGACCGTAATCAAGGCCGGCATGGTCAGGGGGAAGATCACCCGCCTGAACGTATCCAGCCATGTTCCACCGCACACCTTGGACGCTTCCTCGAGATCATTCCCCAACTGCAGAAGTATGCTTTTGATCATCTGCGTTCCGAACGGCATGCTCTTGATGATCATTGCGATCATCAAGAGATAAATCGTGCCGTAGATCGGTAGAAAAATCTTTGTCTGGAGGAATGTCCAGAGCAGCGCGATACCGAGGAGAATGCCTGGAATCGACCAGGGCAGCCATGAGAGAAAATCCAGCAGCGACCCGGCCCGGTAGCGAGTCTTTACAATGGCATAGGCGATAGCTGAAAAAAACAAAACCCCGATCAGACCGGAGCCCAGGCCGATAGCCAATGTATTCCAGAGCGAGCGCGCCAATACGGGATCAGCGAGAGTCGCGCGCCAGTTGTCGAAGGTCCAGGGACTGGCGATATTGAAGAAACCAAAGAGCTTCATGAACGTTCCGGTGACCAGAAGAACGGTCGGTACCAGCGTGATGATCAAGGCAAATCCGAGAACCAACGCCAATGCCGGATAGCGCCACGCGCCCAGCCGGGTCGGCCGGATGCTGAAGCCGCGACCCGTGACCGTGGTGTAGCTTCGTTTGCCGATGTAGCGGCGCTGCAGCGCGACCATGAGCAGCAGCACGAACAGAAAAACCGTGCTGAGCGCCATGGCCGGGGCAAACTGTGGCGGCTCCCAGGTCACCAGCTCGTGAATCTTTGTCGAATATACTTGCAGCCCAATCGGCGTTCCCAGCAGAAGCTCGACCTCAAAGGCCTCAAGAGATCGTATGATCCCGAGAATCGTAGTGACCAAAATCGCCGGCATCATCACCGGCACAAAGATATGAAAAAAAGTATGCCAGCCGCTCGCGCCCGAGATGCGCGACGACTCTTCGAGGGCCGCGTCGAGATTGCGAAAGGCCGGCGTCAACAACATCACCTTCACGCTGACCGAGCCGCCGAGGTGAGCCCAGACGATGCCCCAGAAAGAATAGATGTTCAGCGGTCCTTGCGCGGCGAGTCCGAGAGCCACGATGGCTTGATTGAGCAGACCGTACTTCGGATCGAGCAGCAGGATCCAGCCCATGGTTTCCGGAAGAGCGGGCAAGAAGAAGGAAAGCCAGAAGAAAAACTCCAACAGACCTTTCATGGGGATATCCGTGCGGGCTATGAGCCAGGCGAAGAAAGCGCCGATGGCAAGGGCGATGGCCTGGCGCGTGATCGCCAGACTAAAGGTATTCGTCATGGCGTTGACAATCCCAGGCGTCGTGAATGCTTTGATCCAGCCCTCCAATCCCCACATGATCGGTTCGCCGGGGCGCGCGATCTGAAAGCTGTTGAGTATCATCAAGACGAGCGGCGTCAGAACGAGAAATCCGACCACCAGAAGCAGGGTGGCTATCGGTAGCGAGGGCAGGCGCCAGTTCCAGGCGGGAGCGGCCAACGTCCTGGCCCACGTCGCCCTTTCACCTGTAAGTTGAGATCGGTCGCTCATGCGGCCCTACCTTCGCTTCCCCTGGATGGTTCTACGATCCGAGAAGTTTCCGCGCCATAGCGGCGCCGGGCTCCCTTATTTTATGGATTTTTTCTTCCGATTGATTTTCGAATTTATAGTATTGCTCGAGAGTCAAACCATCTTTGCCGGCGATGACCCCGAAGTTCTTCAACCACCGCGTGTCGACGTCGAGACGCCTCGTACCGACTCCCATGCTTCGGGAAAATATCTCTTGGCCGTCTGGTCCCAACAACCAGTTCACAAATACTCTCGTCGCATTAGGATGAGGCTGATTTTTTAGAATGGTCAGATGACCGTAGCCTCCAGTGGCGTAAAGACCTTCCTTTGGAACAGGCAGCGGGGTCAGCGGGAGATTCGCCTTGATGAAGGGAAGGAACTCCGAATAGCCTATCCCGGACGTCACAGCGATCTTCCCTTTTGCCAGGTTCTCCGCCAGCAGGCGGAGGTCCCGGGTAATAAACAGTTTCTGCGCAACCAGCCGTTTAACATATTCTTCGCCTTTGACATAGACCATGTGAGACCACATCGAAGAGCCGGAGCCGGGCGTGCGGGGATCGCTGATGCCAATCTTGCCCTGCAGTTTCGAATTCAGCAGATCGTCGAACGTGCGGAATTCCGCCGGTTTGTATTCGTTCGGATTACTCCACAAACTCACGGTCTGATAGGCGACAAAGGCATAAACAAATCGTTTGGCGTTATCGACCCAGATATGGCCGCCCCACCACTGCTTGGGGTCCTTCACCTCCGGCAGAACGAAAAAAGGCTCGACCGGTTCGAGGACGTTCTCGGGCAAGAGTCCGGTGATAACCGACTCCGTCCCGCCGATATGGATGTCGAAATATTGAACACCCGCCCGCGCTTCGTCAGCCATGCGCCGGATGATCGCGCCTCCCCGAGCAGGCACGAACTCGACGCCGATGCCGAAACGGCGCGTGAAGGCGAGCTCCATCCCTTTTCGGAGCTCCGCGCTCGGCGGTATCGAGGCCACGACTTTGCCTTCTTTACGGGCGGCCTCGACAATCTTGTCCCATTCGCCTGATCGAGCCGCGGCATTTTGAGCCCAGGCGGTGCTGCTCGTCAGATTCCAGCCGAAAAGAAGAACGATCGCGAATAAAGATCTCATGTTAACTCCCCCACTGTCCTGGATCATTCCCGGACCTGAAAAAATCGTAACACACGGTGATCGAAACGATGCGCCGCGTAGGCCGTGATCGGTCTATGCAAGCCGCCGCTTTTGGCTAGATTGCCAGGCCTTTATACTCGAACATTTTATATGTCAACTATTTCGAACAGGGAGTCCTCGCCCGCTGGGCATGTAAGACAAAAAATTTACGCGAATGCTGCCCCGATTTCAAAATGCTCGGAGGCATGAGCAGTCCGCTAGGCAATAACGAGAAAAAAGACGCCAAGGGAAACCGCGCGGGCGTGGAGGGATCAATGCGGTGGCAGCTGAACGAGTGCGGTTTAGAGATCGTAGACGGGCGTGCGCGTAGCAATGTGCTCGCCCATGGCAACCGCACGTATGATGTCGGCTCTGCTGACGATTCCGGACAACCGTTGGTCACGGACCACGGGTAAACGCTTCACATGCCGGGAAGCCATCAGAGACGCAATTTCCTCGACCGGTGTGTCTTCCATCACGCCAATCACCGACTTGTTCATGATGGATTTGACCCGTGCCCCTCTCCGGCCTCGCAGGTCGCCGTCAGACACAATCCCAACGACCTTCCCGTTCTTGTCCACCACGGGCGCTCCGCCGATATGGTTTTTACTTAAGATCTTTGCCAGATCCTTTACGGCGGTTCCGGGAGTAACGGCAACAACCTGCTTCGTCATGATATCTTTCGCGAGCATCGAGGGCTCCTCTCTAGGGAAGAACGCTGTCCCAAAGGCTTGCCTCTAGCCTTACAGCTGGCTCTATTATGTGTCAATAGATAGCAGAGTTTCTGGTTTCGGGTCTTCCCTTTCGCGTTGAACTCGGAACGCGAAACTCGGAATTCGAGACGGAGGAAGCCGCAGCCGGACGTCTTGGATCAACTGAAATTCAGGGCCGGCTGCAGAGTTTCACCACGCCTTTTCCCGCGTGATACTCGTAGAGCTTGCCGCCACTTTGCAGTTTAAATTGGTAACCAGGCGTCAACACCTGCGCATACATCATACCTGGTTCGCGGCAACCCAGAGAACTGTCAGGCCAGGTCACCTCCTCGATTTGACCCACAAGCTCAATCGATTGCTCTCGGATGCCGAGTCGCTGCGCCAGATCTTTTTTTGCCGCTTCAACAACCGACAGCTTGTCCTCCCCGGATACAGCCTTGTTCTGATCCAATGCCATGCACGCCCCGAGAAGAAAACCCAGCAACACTATGTAACGCATATGAATTTTATCTCCGCGTTCCTGCCGCCAGCCTTTGCCGGTGAGCGCGCCGAGACACCCATTGTAAATAGAAATGGCCCTGCAATACCAGAGGCCAAAGAAATGGAGGCCCTCAAACGGAACCGACTTATCCACGATTTTTTGGACTACGAGGCGCGGAGATGACCGGTGACTGGCGCGTCGGGGAGCGGGCTCGTAGCGTTCGAATTTGGTCCGGTGAGGGGCTCGAGCACCAGGAGCGTTTATTTTGAAGAGGGTCGAGTTGACACCGAAGCTCGCACCTGGGATATGGTCCCTGGCATGGAAAGTCTATTGACCGTATTATCCGCCGTCCCCGACTTTATTATCGAAGTCATTACTTCCTGGGCTGGTTACGTCACCGGAGGCGTTATAGTGGCCATGTGGTGGGCGTGGAAACGTGGGTTCAGTGCCATCCCTTGGAGGTATGTCAGGTTAGCAATTATTGGCTTCCTTCTCGCCTCCTTTTTTTCGGTTTGGTATGAGCAACGCAGTTCATTTCTCAAGGCAGCCGATAAATTAAGCCAAGAGGAAAAGAACCTAAAAGAGGCAAAAACCACGTTAGGGAATAGAGATGTCAAAATAGAAGCGTTAGATAACCAGATCCGAGATCAGCAACGTATAATCAATGAAGCATTAGTTCAATTGGGTAAGACACAGCAGCAGGAGCCTTTGAAGATTGGTTACTATCAATTGGCCCCTATCGAAACCCGACAAAAACCC
>DASTOD010000187.1:0-3153 GCA_035762645.1 Binatia bacterium
TGGGGTCTCACGATCAACTGCGCGAGCATCGTTTACAACGGGCTCTTCGATCGTTTCCCGCGTGTCCGCATTGCCTTTCTGGAGGGCGGCGTCGCCTGGCTGCTGCTCCTGCTCGAGCGGCTCCATGCCTCGCACGAGACCCACTTCCAACATATTCCTGCGGACGAGTTCGGCATTCGCGAGAGCGAGGACCCGAGCCAATACATCATCAAGCAGATCCGATACGGCCGCTTCTTTGTCGGCTGCGAGACCGAGGAATTGACGATGCCCTTTGCGATCAAGATCGTGGGCAACGAGCCGTTTCTTTACTCTTCGGACTTTCCGCACGAAGTGACGAACGAGAGCTGCAAGCACGACATCGCGGAGCTGATGGAGAGCGGCGAGATTACCGAGGACGACAAAGCGGCAATTCTGTACCGCAACGCGGAGCGTTTTTACCGGCTCCCGCTCTAGGGAACGATGCCGAGAACCATTTGCGTTTTGAGGGGGTGCCGGGTAGGCTATACGGCTACATTATGTCCATCGCGCTCGAAGTGCCCGAGTTTTTTCAGAAGGTTATGTTGTTTCAGGACCTGGACATCCAGACGCTCTCTACTCTAAGGCCACTTCTCATCCCAAAAAAAATCAAAGCCGGGGAATTGATCTTTCGCGAGCTCGACGAATCCGACGCCCTATACATCGTGGAGCACGGGCAGGTGTTGGTCAGCAAACACGTCAGCGGCGATGTAGACATCGTGCTCACGCGCTTTTACCCCGGAGATTTTTTTGGCGAAATGGGACTATTCGATTCCGCGCCGCGCTCGGCGACAGCCCATGCGGAGATCGACACGACCTTGTGGCGGCTTGATCGCACTGTCTTCCACCACATCCTTTCCGATCACCCGGAGGCGGGCGCGCGAATTTGCTACCGGCTGGTGACCGTCTTCATCAAACGACTGCGCGCTACCAATGACCAGGCGCGAGAGGCTATCCGCTGGGGATTGGAAGCCACAGGATACTCGCCTTACGGAGAACCGGCCCTGTTTGGGCGAAAGTCCACCTGAACAAGCTATGCCCGATCCAGCCAAGCTCGAGCTTCTAACACACAAAGCGGGGCGACCGGGATTTGAAGTTCACGAAATCGAAAGCGGCCAGGCCTATCTGCGCTTCAGACCGCAGCGCGCGCCCGAAAGCGAATGGGAGCTCACCGCGCAGCCGCGCAATCCGGACGGCTCCCGAAACTATATCCTGCGAAGCCTGCGCCGGGACCGCTACGTTCTCCTGACCCCAAGCGAATATTTTCTCTGGGAACAGTTCGACGGCCGCCACTCTCTGACCGAGATCGCCAGAGCCTTTCATTTCCAATTCGGTTCCTTCGACTATTCACTGATCCGGGAGTTGATGGCGAAACTTCACCACGCCGGGCTCTTGGAGGAAGTCGAGCCCTCGGGCCTCCAGCGCACCTTCGCTGTCCGGCAAAGCCGGCGCTGGGCACGGGCTCTGGAGACCGTCGTACGCGGATCCAGCCGCGTTTCGTTTAAACTACCGGATGCGGATCGCTATTGCTCTGTGCTTTATCGTCGGGGCGGCTTTCTGCTGTTTCACCGGCTTGCCTTCACCGCCAGCATTGCACTTGGGGTCTTTGCCGTCATGGCGATCATCGGCCTTCTGCCGAACATACGGACGATCACTTTGGGCTTAGCCGATCGGCCGCTTCTCAGCTTGACGGTCATGGCCGCCGCGCTGGTCGGGGCTTCGATGCTCCACGTTCTGGTTCATGCGCTCGCTTGCAAGGCCTACGGCCGCAAGGTTCGCGAAGTGGGATTTTTTTTCCTGCAGGGAATTCTTCCGACCTTCTACGCGGACGTGACGGACATCTTCATGTCGACGCGGCGGGCTCGAGTCATCGTCAACATGGCGGGACCGATGGTTGAGGTCGTTCTCGGCAGCGTCGCCTTTCTCTGGGCCTACGGATCAAGCCCAGGGATAGCACAATCGCTGCTGTTCGGCGCCGGCCTCTTACTCTGGGAAAGCGCCTTGCTCAATCTATACCCGTTCAATTTCCTCGAAATGGACGGTTACAACATGCTGGTCGATTTGCTGGCCATGCCCGCGCTACGGCAACAGTCGTGGGCGCTTCTTCCCACCCTCCCCCATCGTTTACGCGAGCGCAAAA
Source organism: Binatia bacterium (assembly GCA_035762645.1). Classification (GTDB taxonomy): domain Bacteria; phylum Desulfobacterota; class Binatia; order UBA9968; family UBA9968; genus DASTOD01. The sequence goes on from DASTOD010000187.1 coordinate 2,156, forward strand.
GACTTCATAAATCGGAATGGATACAGCTCGGGTACCTGGCGCTTTGCTTTATTTCTGTGCTCGTTTACCTTATCGCACATCTGGACGCGATCGCTTCCTTCGTGCCCGAATGGCGATTCCCAGCGGTATAGCAGCTACGGCAAACCTCTCTCGCAGTCCTTCGACGGCGCTCCTTGCGATCTTTAACTACTCCCGTTCAAGTTTTTTCAGCAACCTCCCGCCTCCTCGCTTCGCTATTTCTCCAGGAGCGGTTTCATCCGCTGCATGACTTCCGGGGGCACGGCGCCGATTTCCCGTCCCAAAGTTTCGACCTCTTCTCCGGTCATGATGCTGGGCTCGAGCCCTTTCTTTTTTGCGTCCGCGATCACGTCGGGGTCTTTCATCATCTTGACAAAACCCTCGCGAAGAGCCATGAGGCGGTCCGCCGGAATTCCTGGAGGGCCAAAAAAGGGCCGGCCCATCTCGTCGGGCAGCACAAGTATCTTGGCGACCCGTTTGTTCATGTCACTGCTGTTGTGCTTTTCCATGAGCTCCCAGACCGTTGGCACATCGGGCAGATTGGGGTGGCGCTTTTGTCCACCCTGAGTGAGCACGCGCACGAAGCCTGTTTTGGCCCACGTGCGTCCGGGTTCGCTGCCAAAGTAGGCCTGAACGGAACCACACCAGCATTGCACCTCGCCCTTTTCAATGGCGAGATTGGCATCGGCCGCGCCTTGGTAGCCGGGCACCAACACCAATTTGAGCCCAAAAGTCTCTTGGAGAAATCTCGGGAAATAGTAAGCGGCGGTGCCGAGACCGGTCGCGCCGCATTTGGGCGGCTCTACGGCGCCGCGCAAATCTTCGAGCGTTTTGTAGGGAGTGTCGGCGCGAATATAGAAGATCCGGTCGGTTTTCTCGGGAGAGCCGATCCAGCTGTATTTAAACCAGTCGAAACGAACCTCTTTCTGTCCCGAGAGCTGCTGGATGTAAATCCCGGGACTCACTATTCCCAGCGTCAG
>DASTOD010000188.1:0-5192 GCA_035762645.1 Binatia bacterium
ATCTGGGTGCCAGAGCTGGAGGATGAGACGACAGAGACCATAACTTATCAGGAGCTCTATATAAGAGTGAATGAGTTCGCTGCCCTGCTCAGAGACTTTTGTGGCGTCAAGGCCGGCGATAGGGTGACGTTCCATTTACCGATGGTGCCGGCACTACCGGTCTCGATGCTGGCTTGTGCCAGGCTTGGCGTCATTCACTCTCAGGTATTTGGCGGATTCAGTGGCGCGGCCTGCGGCGGCAGAATAGCGGACTCCGGCAGTCATATTCTCGTCACTATGGATGCCTACTACCGAAATGGTGAACTGCTCGATCAGAAAATCAAAGCCGACGAAGCGGTTGAAGTGGCGGCGAAGGACGGCGTTCGTGTGGATAAAGTCCTGGTTTGGCGGCGTTATCCTGGAAAGTATTCTTCGCGGACGCCCATGGTGAAGGGTCGGGATTACTTCGTTGATGAATTACTTAAGAAGTATCGTGGCCAGAGAGTCGATCCCGTATCGATGCCGGCTGAAGCTCCTCTGTTCATGATGTACACCAGCGGTACAACGGCAAAGCCGAAGGGGTGCCAGCATAGCACCGGGGGATATTTGGCCTATGTTGCAGGTACATCGAAGTATTATCAGGACATTCACCCGGAGGACGTTTATTGGTGCTTCGCCGATATCGGGTGGATCACAGGCCACTCCTACATCGTTTATGGTCCGTTGGCTATTTGCGCTACCAGCGTCACATATGAAGGTGTGCCTACCTACCCAGATGCGGGGCGGCCCTGGAGGATAGCGGAGCGACTGGGCGTGAACATATTCCACACGGCGCCCACGACGATACGGATGCTAAGGAAAGCGGGTCCCGACGAACCCAGGAAGTACAATTATCATTTCAAACACATGACCACTGTGGGAGAGCCGATAGAGCCGGAGGTGTGGAGATGGTACTTCCACGAAGTGGGTAAGGGAGAAGCGATCATCGTGGACACCTGGTGGCAAACCGAAACTGGCGGCTTCCTTGGCAGCACATTGCCCGCGCTGCAACCGATGAAGCCAGGAAGTTGTGGCCCCGGTGTGCTCGGTATCTATCCGGTAATCTATGATGAGGAACGGAATCAGCTTAACGCTGGCAGTGGTAAGGCGGGCAACATCTGTATTAGGAATCCGTGGCCAGGGGTGTTCCAGACCATATGGGGGGACCCGGACCGCTTCGTGAAGACCTATTATGAAAAGTACTGCAAGAATAAAGCCAGCAAGGATTGGCGCGACTGGCCCTACTTCGCAGGAGATGGAGCCACGCAAGCCGCCGACGGATACTTCCGGATTTTGGGGAGAGTGGACGACGTAATAAATGTTGCCGGTCACCGATTGGGCACTAAAGAGCTAGAGGCGGCCGCTCTCACCGTAGAAGAAGTAGCCGAAGCAGCGGTGGTACCGACGATAGATGAGTTAAGGGGTCGGATCCCTGAGATGTATATTGCGCTCAAACCGGGTTACAACCCCGGCAAGGGAGTAGAAGAAAAGGTTAAGGACGCTATTGACAAAATCATCGGTAAAGTCGCCCGTCCGCGAAACGTTTGGCTTGTCCCTGACATGCCCAAGACCCGTTCAGGAAAGATCATGCGTCGGGTCATTGCCTCTGTCTCCAACTTCATGGATGTGGGCGACGTCACGACGCTGGCCAATCCGGAGGTGGTCGAGACGATACGGAAAATGGTGCAGGCGGAAAAGGCTCGACGGGGAGAGATTCCAAAAGACCTTTCCAAAGAGATGCAAGAAGAAATCAAGCGGTTTGGAGCAGCAGAGTAAGCAGACGCGCCGACGCGATTCATTCAGTCGCAGTAGAAAGCTGGCCGAGAGTGCCCTGATTCCTTGACAGGGAAAACCTCGGGTTATACAATTTTTTAAAAAGTTGAACCGAGGTTCTATGCAAGAATCCAAGATATTGGGCAAAGGACAGCTTGTTATTCCGGTCAATATTCGGAAGAAGTTTGGTCTTAAGCCCGGAGACTCCGTCAAAGTCTTCGACTATGACGGGGCTATTCACATCGTACCCTTGTCAGGCGATCCGGTGAAACGGGCCACGGGTATCTTACCTTCTCGGCCGTCTCTCTCGAAAAGGCTATTGAAGGACAGAGCAAGGGAGTAATCCCCTGCCTTTAAGAGTTTACGACAGCTTTGCCATCCTCAAACTCTTTCAAAAGGAGCAAAGCTACCAGAAAGTTGCCCGCCTCCTAGAAGACGATATCGAGAAGAAAGAAGCCCCACTTCTGCAAATTATAAACTTTGGCGAGATCATTTACCGTACGAAAAGGGACTTCGGGGAGGCAGCGAAGCATCGTGCAATCCGCAATGTCATTGGCCTGGGCTTCAGGATTATTCCCGTTTCGGATAATCTGGTCTATGCCGCAGCAGAGCTGAAAGGGAGTTACGCAATCTCATATGCAGATGCCTTTCTGCTGGCTACAGCTCTAAAAGAGAAAGTGGCCATTGTCACAGGAGACCCGGAATTTAAGAAGGTAGTATCCCTCTGTCGCATCGAGTGGGTCTAATCAAGCAACAAGGAATAATGGGAGAGCCGACGGGCCTTCTGCCCGTGAGCTCAGCTCGAGGTCGGTTTTGCACGCAGAGGCGACCCAAAATCTTAGCGTCCCTCAAGAAACGCCTCCAACACTCGTGCCCGTTGCTTCCGACCTTTTCTTGAAAAAAATTCTTCGGTAGATTCTTACTTCTTCTTTGGATTATTACTTTACGCTCTAGTATCCTTCCTGTCCCAGAACGCTCTAGTTATCCTGTCCCAGAAGTTCACCGAATAAGTCGGCGCCTCCCTTCCGTCATTACCGCGGAAGCGGTAATCCAGTTTTTCCTTGTGTTTCCTGGATTCCGGCTCTCGCGGACTCGGCCGGAATGACGACAGACTTAGACGAGAACTTCTGAGACACCACGCTAGCGCTGCAAGTTTCCCGTTGGAATTTCTCTTCTCTTTCATGTGCCAACGATAGCCTCGAATAGTAATAAGAATTCAAGGCTTTGCCGCCGTCACCGCTCGCAAAGCAGTGAGCAAATCATTCATTGACGACATCAAATCGAGGTAGTACTGTTGCCGCACTTACGTGAAGCATTTTCGATTGCCGATTCTAGGTTCGAGCCCAATTCCCTCGCCCTGTGGGAAAGGGTTAGGGTGAGGGCCGACATATGAGTGTGAAAATTTTCCGCCTTGCGCTTAGCGCTTTGCTCTTGGCGCTTTGCGTTCCCGCCGAGGCGCAGCAGCCGAAGAACGTCCCGGGAATAGGATACCTAGCTCCTGCCTCCCCTTCCGCTATGTCGGCCCGAATCAAGTCATTCCGGCAGGGTCTGCGCGAGCTTGGGTACGTGGAGGGGAAAAATATCATCATTGAGTATCGATATGCAGAGGAAAAACTCGATCGCCTTCCCGCGCTTGCGGCCGAACTATTGCGTCTTAAGGTAGACATCATCGTCACGGGCGGTCCGACTTCAACCCATGCTGCCAAGGAAGCAACAGCTACGATTCCCATTGTCATGACGCAGGATCCCGATCCGGTTGGCAATGGGTTCATCGCCAGCCTTGCCCGACCAGGCGGAAACATTACGGGATTGTCCAATCTTGTCTCGGATCTGGGCGGAAAACTATTGGAGCTTCTGAAGGAGACCGTTCCTAAACTCTCCCGTGTGGCCGTCCTCGGAAGTTCAACCATCCCAGGTTACGCACAATCGAGAAGAGAAGTGGAAGTCGCTTCAGGGGCGTTCGGAGTGAAGCTTCAATACCTAGACGTACTAGGTCCCAAGGATATTGAGACCGCATTCCGAGCCGCAGCCAAGGGGCGTGCTGACTCACTCCTCGTGCTGGCGAGCCCCGTCTTCTTTTCTCAGCGATCACAGATTGCGGAACTCGCAGTAAAGAGCCGGCTTCCGGCGATTTACATCAATCCGGAATACGTCGAAGCCGGTGGGCTTATGAGCTACGGCGCGAGCATCACCGATAACTACCGGCGCGCTGCCACCTATGTAAACAAGATTCTGAAGGGCGCAAAGCCCGCAGACCTACCCGTAGAGCAGCCGACAAAGTTCGAGTTCATTGTCAATCTGAAAGCAGCGAAGCAAATCGGGTTAACAATTCCTCCCAATGTTTTGGCTAGAGCCGACAGAGTAATCCGATGACCGAACAATCTAAAATCCAAAATCGCAAATCCAAAATCGATAGACGATTCCGCCGAACGTGTTAGCGAGAGCAGACAGAGTAATCCGATGATCCCGCAATCTAAAACTTGTCCTGAGCAAAGCCGAAGGATCCAAAACCTGTACTGAGCCCTTCGACTCCGCTGGATCAACTCAATCTAAGCATCGAAAATCCAAAATGGGAATGCGGGCGGACAGAGTGATCAAAGATGCGCCGGGATAAACCGGCATGGAGTAGCGGATGAAAGAGCCGCACAAGAAAGGAGTAGCGCACCATCTTGGCTCCGATTCATGCGCCTGGGTCCGCAAGGACGCGGGTGAAGCGTTGACAGGGGTACGCACAGGCCAGGTATTGAGCTCCGAAATCACCACTTCGGTGTGCCGACCGTGTCTTGATACGGGGAAGGCAACATGAAGGGCAGCGTAAGGCGCGAGCTGTTCTTTGACACCGCGGAGTCAGAGACCCTAGGCATGTGGGGAAACTCCATGCGCGAGAACCGGGAGACCCAGCAGACGCCCACACTGGATGGCAGTGAGGGACGGTCGAAGAAGGCTAAAAGCCGTAATGTCGACATGCACGTCTGTGGGGAGTCGGACGGCCTCATAGTACCAGCGAAGCGGGCGAACAAAGTCGACGTGTATACGTTGGCAGCGGAGTCCGCAGAGGAAAGGAGGCCGACCAAGGGGAACGCACCACAAGCCTACTTGCGCCGGACACAGAGCCGGGGATGCGAGTCACAGGGGTTGTGGCGCGTACGACAAGCAGCAAGAAGGGATAGGGGGACGCGGTTTACCGCCTTGCTTCATCACATCACGCCGGCGTTGCTTAGGGCGAGTTATTGGGAATTAAATCGCTTAGCCGTGCCGGGCATTGATGGTGAGACGTGGAAGGAGTACCGCGCGCAGATGGAGGTGCGAATCTTAGACCTTCACGAGCGGGTGCAACGCGGGAGCTACCGAGCTAAGCCGTCCAAGCGGGCATGGATTCCGAAAGCTGGTGGACAACGACC
>DASTOD010000189.1:0-2356 GCA_035762645.1 Binatia bacterium
GCTTCCGCTTTCGTGACGAATTTCCGGATGTGCTCCATATCCACCGGTCCGTCTAAAAACACTTGAGGAATTTCTATGCCGCAGGGAGTGTGATCTGAAGCCACAGTGTTTTTCTCCGCTTCGGTAAATTGGCGTGACGACTAGCGCAGCCCCTCGCCCTCGCTCCAATGACTTCTTATCATCACGCTGTGAGGGATTTCCAGTTATTCGCCACTGCCGCGGAAGCGCCAAAATCCGCCACAGAGCTTCGGACGGATCCGTCCTTTGGCGGAGACGGATCAGACTCAGGCTGAAGCGGGAGTCCAGGGTTCGAACGATCGGGTATTGGTTCAGTTAGAAGTGAACCGGTTGTCGAAAGGACGAAAGATTTCTCGCTCCGCTCGAAATGACCGCTGCTGGAGGATTGTCATCTCGAACGAAGAGAGAGATCCTAGCCAAACTGAACCACTACCAACGACAGCCTGGATTCCGTTTTCACGGGAATCTTCATCAAACCCTAGTTCACCCGCTACAGTGAAAGCTAGTCTGCAAGGTGCAAGCCTGCAGGCTGCAGACGTACGAACGTGCAAGTTACGCCAGGCACGGACCAGTGGAATAAGCACAATTGGGGTTGGCGCCGGGGCCCTCGAGCCACTGGCCCATCGGCTGCGGCCGGAAGGCTTGCGCCTTGGATCCACATCGGGGGAATGACGAGCTTGACAGGCAAGGACGCGCAAAGATAGAAAAGAAACCGTTCACTCGTCATGGGAGCTTGTAACAGGGAGGACATTATGGATCGCAGTTCTTTAAAAATCAGCGAGATCTTAGTCTTCGGAGTGCTCTTGCTCGGCGTAACCACAACCCAAGTCTCAGCTCAAACTCGGGTCTCGGTCGGCGTCACCGAGACCATCGAAACCCATAATCCGTACGGTGATAGCGTTTCCCTACTCTATGGAATTTGGAGTGAGATTACCGGCCCCTTTTGCACCTATAACTACGCCAAAGGCGACTTCGAAGGCCGGTTGGCAGAGCGTTGGAAGGTCGAAAATCCGACTACTTGGATTTTTTATCTAAACAAGGACTATAAGTTCAACGACGGCTCGCCGGTGACCGCCGATGACGTGGTCCACTCTTTGATAACGCGAGTTATCAAAGATCCCCAATCGAAACAAAAAGCATCGGTCGCCGGTCCCATTGTCAAAGCCGAGGCCATCGACAAACACACCGTCAAGTTTATTACCGATAAGCCGGCAGCTCCCCTGTTGGGTTTCGTCTGCGACCGGCTCATCATCACCAGCAAGGCGGTGTACGACAAACACGGACGGGACAGGGCCGACAGGGAATACATGCTCGGCGGCGGACCTTACCGCCTCAAAGAACTCATCCCCGGCCAACGTATGGTCATCGCGAAAAGGTCGGATCATCCGATGGCCAAAAAAAATCCACGCGCCCCCGATGAGGTTGTTTATCGCGTGATGCGCGAAACCGAGCAACGCGTTACTGCTTTATTAAACAACGAGGTCCAAATCGGCCAGTTCATCCCGCCGCACCTGCGCCATCGGGTTGAAAAGGGGCCGAATCTGGGCATCACGAGCGTGGACTCGGTGGAGATCATGTTCTTGGCGATGCAACCCAAGCCGCCATTCGACAAAAAAGAGGTGCGGCAGGCGGTTTGCCATGCGATTAACCGCGATCAGATCATCAGCACCCTCCTCGAAGGCTTTGCCAGTCGCCTGGATGGACCGATTGGGCCCGGTCAATATGGCTACGACCCCAATCTAAAGCCAAAGATGAACTACGATCCGGAGAAGTCGAAAAAACTTTTAGCTCAGGCCGGTTACCCAAACGGCGTCGATATCGAATTGCAAACTCCGGTGGGGCGCTACACCCTCGACAAACAACTCACCGAAGCGATGATTCCGATGCTCAATGCCGCCGGCTTCCGTGCCCGGTTGTTGACTCCTGAATGGCCGACGTTGTGGGCGAATGTCCAGAAGGGGACCGTGCCTTTTTATTATATGGGCCGGGGTTCGGTTCAGGACCCGAGCGCCGCCTTGCATCAATATTTTCACACCGGCGAAACTCCTCGAATCGGTTACTCGAACCCAAAACTCGACGAGCTTCTGGACAAAGAACAGGCCGAGTTCGACCCCAAAAAACGCCGGCAATACCTGTCGCAGGCCATGAGCATCCTCACCGAAGAGGCGCCCGCCTGTTTCATGTGGCGGCACAAGCTGCTCTGGGGTCTAAACAAGCGTGTGGATTACAAGCCGTTGCCGGACGCCCGCATCTTTGCCGTCGATATGAAAGTAGGCAAATAGGACACCGCTGAAGGAGGTCAGAAATCCGACGATGATTCCGCTGAAAAACCTATGAA
>DASTOD010000190.1:0-2565 GCA_035762645.1 Binatia bacterium
GAGTGGATCGCCTCTGGGAGCACACGTGCTTTGAGGTTTTCCTTTCGGCAAAGGGAAATTCCGGCTATTACGAGTTTAATTTCGCCCCTTCGGGCGATTGGGCGGCTTACACATTTCGCGGCTACCGAAATCCCTCGAGTCGGCCCCTGGTCGAAGACCGCTCGTCTAAGCATGAAGATCTCACGCCACGCATCGCTGTGCGCTCTGAAGGAATTACTCTCAAAGTAGACGCTATGATTCGCCCTTATCATCTACCGGGGATAGAACCGGGGGCGCGGCTCCGGCTCGCGCTTTCGGCGGTGGTCGAAGACGATCGAGGCCTGCTCTCTTATTGGGCGCTCAAGCACGCGCCCGGGAAACCCGACTTCCATCATCCTGACTCCTTCGCGCTGGAACTGGAGCCGCTCGCTTGGCAAACAGCCGGCGGGCCTTCAAGGGTCATAGGCAAGCGATGAAGTTTGGAATCGATCGTCTGCTGGAAGAACCTACGCTGAGGAAACGGCTTGCGGGCCGCCGTATAGCTTTGCTTGCCCACCCGGCTTCCGTCACGCGCGATCTTGTCCACTCGCTTGACGCTGTCGCAGCGCTCAAAAACATCACGCTGGTCGCGGCTTTTGGCCCGCAGCATGGGCTCCGCGGCGACAAACAAGACAACATGATCGAGTCGCCCGACTTCCAGGACCCGGTGCATGGGATTCCGGTTTTTAGCCTCTACGGCGAAGTACGCCGCCCCACGGCAGCGATGATAGACAGCTTCGATGTTCTGCTGGTCGATTTGCAGGATGTCGGCTGTCGCGTCTACACGTTTATCACGACGCTGCGTTACTTTCTCGAAGCGGCGTCAGAGCGGGGTAAGCTTGTGTGGGTGCTCGACCGGCCTAATCCGGTCGGACGTCCCGTGGAAGGATTGCGGCTGCGGCCGGGATGGGAGAGCTTTGTCGGCGCGGGACCGCTGCCGATGCGGCACGGTCTTACCTTGGGTGAGCTCGCAAACTGGTTTGTCGGCGCGCTGCGTCTCGACGTTGCGTGCGAGATTGTGACGATGGATGGCTGGCAGCCCTCAAGGCGGCCAGGGTACGGTTGGCCACTCGGCGAGCGAACATGGGTCAATCCGAGCCCGAACGCACCCAATCTCTCGATGGCGCGCTGCTATCCCGGAACGGTGATGCTGGAAGGCACCACCCTCTCGGAAGGGCGAGGCACGACGCGACCATTGGAGGTTTTCGGGGCGCCGGATCTTGAACCGCGGGCTCTAATGGCAAAGATGGAATCGATCGCGCCTGAATGGCTGCGCGGCTGCCGGCTGCGCGTTTGTTGGTTCGAACCCACATTCCAGAAACACGCGGGCCGTCTGTGCGCGGGAATACAGATCCACGTCGAAGACGCCGCCTACGATCACAACGCCTTTCGCCCTTGGCGCCTGATCGCCCTCGCGCTCAAGTCATTGCGGTCGTTAAGGCCGGACTATGATCTCTGGCGCAACTTCCCCTATGAGTATGAACATACTCGGCTGGCCATCGATCTGATCACGGGAAGCGACCTCCTGCGTGAATGGGTGGATGATCCCGCGGCCACCCCCGCCGATCTCGAAGCGCTCGCTTCGGCCGACGAAGCCGCCTGGCTGAACGAGCGCGAGTCGGTCCTGTTGTATCGCGCGTCTTCCTATTCGTAAGAATAGGGATACCTCGCATCTCGCACAATTGCGAAAAAATCTTGAACGTGTGGACGGCTCGGCTCGTCAAAGCTCCGCGTAAGGATGGCATTCCGCTTGCTTGGGTCTATCGGTAAATTTATCGAAGCCCGGGATCGGCAAATGGAGGAACGATGTTCACTGACCAAATTGAGCTGAGGGATTTTGACCGGATGGACCCGGAATATCAGGATCTCTTGGGCCGGGTGTTGACGATCCAGGCTGACTGCGAAATCGGCGGCCCACATCTTTATGTCGAAAAGATGCTGCCAGCAGCGCCGACAAAACTCGATCAACTTATCGTGGCCCGCACAGCGGCGGAAGAGATCGATCACTTTCGCAAGGTGGCGCGAGTGGCCGGTGACATCGGGGTCGACGTTTCGTTCGTTTTGAGCCAGCCGAACGAGAAGCGATTCGTCGAAACCTTTCGCGGCCTCATAACCACGTGGGAGGATAATGCGGTCTTCGGTTTTCTCATCGATCGGGTGGGCCGGTATCAGCTGGAAGAATTCTACGGTTGTAGTTATCTGCCGCTGCAGCGCATCCTGCCGGATATCGTGACCGAGGAGCTTGGGCACATCGACTACGGCTATAACAAAACGCTGGAACTGCTCTCCAAGGGCGACGAACAGCAGGAGCGGGTGCAGAAGGCGATCGACTATTGGTATGTCCGGGCGTTGGATATGTTCGGCCGCAGCGGTTCAAAGCGCGCGGAGCGTTATCGCTATTGGGGTCTCAAGCGACGCGCCAACGAACAGGCTCGGGAAGACTATATCAGAGAAGTGAATCCCATCTTGGCGAAAATGGGGTTAAAGATCCCCGATCCCTTGCAGGGGCGGCGCTACCTTTAGCCGGTGAAGGAGGCCATATGCCGC
>DASTOD010000191.1:0-4356 GCA_035762645.1 Binatia bacterium
CCGTAATCGAGCACATTTATATCACTCGTTAAACGACTCCTCAAAGAGTGAGGATAGCGATTGCGTGCCGAGAGATCTTGCAGATTGGCGGGAAATCCCGAGCGAAGCGCTGGCGCGTAAAGAATTGCGAGAAAAAATCGAGCAGGCGCTGTCGACTTTGCGGCCGATCTATCGGGAGGTTTTAGTCCTGCGCGACGTTGAGCATTTCAGCGTGGCGGAAACCGCCGAGGCTTTGGTCATTTCGAAGGATTTGGTGAAGACGCGCCTGCTGCGCGCCAGGCTGAAGATGCGTGAGGCTTTAGCTCCCGGATACGACGGCAGTTGGACATCCGCAGCTAAAATGTTTAAAAGGGTGCGACCGTGGTGACCTGTGACGATTGGATTGAACCGGGGAGAGATTGTCGAAATTAGCTGCGTAGAAGTGTGGCAAGAAATCTCCAGCTACATCGACGAAGACGTCGAGCTGGAGCTTAAAGCTCGAATGGAGCTTCACTTCAGGAAGTGCCGTCATTGCAGAGCTGTGCTCGATGGCACGCGCAATACCGTGCGCCTGCTGACGGACGGAGAGTGGTATCCATTGCCCGATGGGTTCGGTGAACGCCTCTTTCGGCGGCTCTCTTCAGAGTATCGCAAAGACAAGCGCTAACACTTGCCCTGCTCTTCGGTCACCGCCGTGCTCCCCAGTTTTAGTAACTGATCCTCTGCCAGCTCCGGTTTTTGGTCGATATTATCGATGACCAAAACGATCTGCCACGAATTATCTCGATCGCGATTCCACACCTGCACATACCTTGTGCGTTTTAACTCTGCCGGACCCCCGGCTTTGGGACGCAGCGTCAACTCGTGCCATCCATACTCGACCGCGACCGCTTCAGCAGTCGTGATGTCGATGATGATGGGCACCCACTCCACCTGATATTCGCGAAAAAGCTTTTCCAACTTGGCCCGCAGCACGAGCTTTGCGTCGGGACCAAAGAAACTCGCCTGTCCATCGCTCATATCGGTGAAAGCGTCGGCATACACTGAAAGGATTCGTTCTACGTCGGCATTTTTGTAGCCTTCACGCAATTCGGTCTTGGCGGCATTGATCGCATAACGATCATCCAATTCGTTTCGTCTAGCCATTCGATTTACGCTACCGCCTTCATTCAAGGCTTTCAAACTCTTGGTCTGCTTTGGATTCCACCTTTTTTTAGTGCTGTCACCTCCGTAAGCACGTATCAAGAGAGTCCTGGCCGCCCGATAAATCCTACTGAACCAAAGAACGCGTCATCAGCCACTCGTGGCCTGCAGTCAGTAAATAAAAGAACCAGGGTTTGTCACTTTGCGCCGCCTACGCACTCTCACACTGGCAAGAGGTCAGCACAAATCGGTCAAAAAAGGAGAATGACAATGGCAGATTCTAAGATTGCCTACCGAACAGTGAATGTCGATGGCGTCGACATCTTCTACCGAGAGGCAGGTCCGAAAGACGCTCGGACTGTCCTGCTCTTCCATGGGTTCCCGTCTTCGTCGCACATGTTTCGCGGCCTAATTCCACTCTTGATGGACAAGTATCATATCGTCGCACCGGATTTTCCTGGATACGGCCAGAGCTCTGCTCCGCCTGTGGACAGATTTGAGTACACATTAGACAAATTTGCAGATGTGATGGACCACTTCACGGCGAAGATCGACCTGAAGTCGTACGCGCTTTACCTTCACGACATTGGTTCCTCCGTCGGCTATCGTTTAGCAGTCAAACATCCGGAGCGTATCACGGCATTGGTGATACAGAACGCCGACGCCTATCTAGAAGCTTTGAACAAAGAGTTCATCAAACCGCTCGAAGCCTATTGGAAAGAGCGCAGCGAAAGGAATGCGCAACCGATGCGTGCCTGGTTGCTAACGATTGACGGGACCAAATGGCACTACGTTCACGGTGCTCGCAACATCGAAGCGATTAGTCCCGATAATTGGACCATCGACCAGGCACTTCAAGATCGGCCTGGCAACAAAGAAATCCAGTTAGCGATTTTGTACAATGCTAAGACGAATTTAGACCTCTACAAGACTTGGCAAGAGTACTTTCGAAATCACCAGCCACCGACCCTAGTTGTATGGGGCAAGAACGACGGCCTCTTCACCGTCGAGGGCGCGGAGCTATATAAGCGCGATCTGAAAGACATCGAATTCCATCTCCTGAACACCGGTCACTTTGCGTTAGAAGAAGATTTAGATCAGATTTGCGCACTGATGTGCGACTTTCTGGATCGAAAAGTGCCCAAAAATATCTCGATTACATGATGCTCGACGGCAACCTAGGGGTTCGTCAAGCGCGAGGCGTGAGCAGATAGGCCTCTTATTGATTACGGGTAGCGATTGAGAAAGGTTTTGCTCGTGTCACATCATTTCGATACCGCGACGGCTAGAGAAGATCCCCGCATCACGTCAAGGCCATTACCGTCGTCCCTGGACGGCCGCGAAATAGATAGAAGTCACAAACGTCGTGAACCCACACGCCGGCCCTTCTGCTCCGGACACCTTCCACGAGGAAGCGCTCTACGCCTTTCGTTTCGATCTAAACTGCGACTCCCACGAGGATGTGACGTTCAAGGTTCAGTTCGGTGCCTCTGCCTAGGTGGACGGGAACGAGCATCAACACGTGCAAGCGTTTGATGTTCGTCGGGCTATTGGAGGAGTGGCTCGGAAAGGCGCGGAGGGTGAACTGATCATCTCGGGCCACACTGGGCAGGTAGTGAAAACGGACAGAGACTATAGGGCTTACGCCGGCTTGGCGCCCGACCTGTTTGCAGGCGACGCCGTGGCCCTTAATGTTTTCAGAAAAGCGCTCTGGAAAGAAAAGCGGTTCGAACCGCAGGCGTTTCAAAGTCGCCAGAACTTTTTTGCCAAAGCAAACGTGACTGCCATCGTCATCGAAATCCCAAGTCCCTTGATCGGGCGCGGCTTGGTGCATGGCTGGGCGACGGCATCACTGTACGGGCATGCTCCGGAAGTTCAGGTGTCCCGCTGGGGCCTGCCTCTGATCACGCATGTCTTTCTTTCAGATCCGGCTCTGAAGGATGAAGCGGAGAGATACAATCGAGCGACGCCGGCGGATGATGTTACGCTCTTTTCCAAGCCAATCAGCGACTTTACAGAAAAAGTGACGCGACTCGCCAATTCTGCGGCGAATCCATCCGAATATGCAAACCAAATACTCGCTCGGATTTGCCCAACGGTGTTGCCCTATGAACTCGATACGCCCGCTTATTTCAATGTTGCCGGGTTCAACGGGCGCGCGCTGACGGATGATGTCATGGGTGTAATTCTGACCCTGGCTACGCATACAGCGCTCGGTGACGGCGTGGCACCGGACAAGCAACTTCTTCGTCCTGACTTTCCCTACTTCGGAGAACCGCACACATAGTTACTGAAATCGCGGACAATCGCGCCTTCTGCGGGCTTAGGTCGGCTTTACCGCACGTAAGCCAAAAATAAAAAGACAGGGGTTGTAACTTTGCGCCTTTTGCGGACTCTCACGCTTGTGAACCAGAGGTCGCTGTCGCAGATTCGCGATGGCAATTGCAATGAGACTGGAACCGGTTGAGACAATTGGCGGTTAGAACGCGAGAGAAGAAAGATAAGTCTATGTCGAAATACAACAAGAATCCTGAAGCGGTATCTCGCCTTTCTCCCGAGCAATACCGTGTGACGCAGCGTGATGGGACGGAACGACCCTTTGAGAATGCCTATTGGGATAACAAAGAACCAGGTATTTACGTAGACGTCGTGTCCGGCGAGCCGCTGTTTGCTTCGGTTAACAAGTTCGACAGCAGCTCTGGTTGGCCGAGCTTCACCGAGCCACTCGAACCTCAAAACGTGGTCGAGAAGACTGACAATAGCCACGGCATGACTCGAACTGAAGTTCGCTCCAGTCAAGGGGACAGCCACCTTGGCCATGTCTTCGCCGATGGTCCAAGCGAGGCAGGCGGCCTGCGCTACTGCATCAATTCCGCGTCGCTGCGCTTCATTCCCCTTGATGAGCTCGAGAGCGCGGGCTATGGAAGCTACCGCAAACTCTTCGATACTCACTCTATCTTGTGGAATCAAACCCTCCTGACCAAGACTGTCGCGAAACTATTTAAGCAACGAAATCGGCCCGTGTTTGTTATCGGAACAAAGTGGCCCTGCGATTGCAGAACTCCTAAATCACACAGGAATAAATATGAAGTATCCCATATACGACATCAAAACTCCGGACTGCGGACCACGAACTAAGAGGATCGCTACGAACTTGTGGTTAGAAGAAATGGCACCGTTTACAACACGAACAAAAAGGCCGTGACGTATGAACGAATTTTTACTCCTGGCGCT
>DASTOD010000192.1:0-44820 GCA_035762645.1 Binatia bacterium
GGTGTTCTGGGCGATTTCAACATGCAAGAAGGAGGATACGGTTTCTTTCCGCACCCTGGTGAATCTCTTGGATCCACGTTCCGGCCATGTCAGGAACGAACTTCAAACCGCCTTCAAACACGCGAGTGAGTCTTTAATGTCCCATGTACTACGTTTTTACAGGCACTGAGGCTTCCAGGCCGGTCGTGCCCTTGAGGTAGAAATATCGGGTTCTGGGATCTGTATGGAGACATGAAAAATCAACTGTCTACAAACTTGGTCTGTGTGAAAACAAGTATCGAAAAGTCGCAGGAGGTGTTCCGATGAAGACGATCATGACGTTGTTGCTGGCATTGAGCCTAACCCAGTGGGGCTGCGAATTCATTGGCGGTGCCGCGGCAGGCGCGCTGGCCACTGGCGCAGCTTATGAATATAGCGCAAAGCGACAAATGGACCAGCTCGAAGAAGACTATAAGAACAACCGAATCAGTCGGGAGGAATACGAGGACCGCAAGAAACAAATTGAGAAAGGCTCCGTCATTTATTAGGAACGAGTCTTTGCGCAGGGCCGGTTAGGCGGACTAAGCCGATCTGGCTCGTTGGTTCTTGTCCAACTCCTCATCCCAACGTGTCTGACGTAACTTGCGTTGCAGAAAGGTGTCTTTCGGCCAATGCCAGTTGCTGCTGGGGAGCTGTTCTCCGTGGTAAGGCGCCCCGTTAACCCTGCTCTGCGAGAAGACCATCTGCCAAAAACTACCTCTGCCCAAATCTTTCTCGGCCAACTTCACTGTATACGCTCCTTTCAAGAATTTTTCGCCGGCACTGGAGCGCTCGTTAGCGCAACGCGTATGCCAGAGGCAGTTCACGCTAACTCGCGGCAAACAGGGCAAACGAACGGAGTTTTGTGCCTTTGAACCGTCCCGCAAATGAGTATGACGGCTCCGCGAGTGTCTCGAAAAAGACACAGCGAACGCGGTCACGGGTCGGAGACGACTGAAATCAACGGATGGTAGGCCTCATCATCTTCTGCTTCGGCTTGCTGTTTCTCTTGCTGTCGGCAAGCTCCTTCATGCAGGGAGTGCAAGATCCATCGGTTTGGGTAGTATTCTCCCTCGGGTTGGTCTCCGTTTTTGCCGGCGATCAAATCTATCGATGCACGAAGAGAAGATTCATCAACAAGCGCCAAGTCGCCGAGCTTTTCGGCGTCTCGCAGAGGACTGTCGATCGTTGGTTGGAAGACGGCAAGCTGCCGAAGCCTAAGAGAACTTTCGTTTCGGCGAAATGGAACTATGACGAGCTCGCGGCTCGACTAAAATTCAAATCGCCAAACTAACCAGAGATATCGAGTTTTTGGTGCCGAATTTCGGATTGTTCTTCTTGCGTCCTTGGCGGCTTGGCGCGATAACGCGTTTTTGTGACTAGCTAGGCCGGCGACAACCAGCGGGCCATGTCCTTTGCAAAATAAGTGAGAATCATGTCGGCTCCGGCACGCCTGATGGAAAGAAGAACCTCGATCATGATCCTCTGCTCATCGATCCAGCCCTTTTGGCCGGCGGCTTTGATCATCGAGTACTCGCCGCTGACGCTATAGGCCGCTACCGGATAGCCGAATTCCTGTTTCACACGATAGACGATATCCAGGTAAGCCATCGCGGGCTTTACCATGATGATATCCGCGCCTTCCCGGATATCGAGTTCCACTTCGCGCAGGGCTTCCTTCGCATTCGCGGGATCCATCTGATATGAGCGCCGGTCGCCGAATTGGGGAGTTGACTCCGCGGCTTCGCGAAAGGGGCCGTAGAATCCCGACGCATACTTGGCCGCGTAGGATAGAATCGCCACTTGTTCGAAGTTATTCGCGTCCAGGATCTTGCGAATTGCGCCCACTCGGCCGTCCATCATATCCGACGGCGCGACGATGTCGGCGCCGGCGCGGGCGTGGGAGAGCGCCT
The DNA here is from genome assembly GCA_035762645.1 of Binatia bacterium. Taxonomy (GTDB): domain Bacteria; phylum Desulfobacterota; class Binatia; order UBA9968; family UBA9968; genus DASTOD01. The sequence goes on from DASTOD010000192.1 coordinate 1,932, forward strand.
CTTGCCCCAGCAGTTCGAGGGTCTGGTCGTTATCGACCTCGCCGTCTTTAATGACACCGCAATGGCCATGGTCAGTGTATTCGCACAAGCACACATCCGTGATGACCAGGATCTGCGAAACCCGTTCCTTAATGGCGCGGACCGCCTGCTGCACAACTCCGTGGTCCGCGTACGCCTCAGTGGCCGCAGGGTCTTTGCGCTCTGGAATGCCAAATAAAATGACTGCAGGAATTCCGAGGCGGTCCGCTTCCTCGCATTCGCGCACCGCGCGCTCGACCGAGAGTTGCGCGACGCCGGGCATCGAAGGAACCGGTTGAGCTCTGTCCTTGCCGGGCCCCACGAACAGCGGATAAATCAGGTTCTTAGGGCTAAGCCAGGTCTCGCGTATCAGCTCTCTCAGTCTTTCGTTTCGGCGCAATCTGCGCGGTCGATATTTGGGATAATCCATTTCGTTTTCTCCAGCTCAGGGCCGCCTGGGCGCAGCGTCCAAGGGCCGCAAGATAAAGGCGAACGCTTTCAATATTACATCCTCGCCTGTCCTTGGAAATACTTGGCGATCGCACGAACCAAACCCGCAATAGTAAATTGGTCCGCGACCACGGCCGCGTGACCGCCCAGCCCTTCTACGGTGTTCTTCGTAATCGGGCCTATACAGGCAATCGCTGTTGCGGCCAGCAGCTCCGCCAAGCTTTGAACCCGAAAAAGTTTCGCGAAATTGACCACCGTGCTGGAGCTTGTAAAAGTAACCATGTCGATCTTTTGCTCGCGCAATAAAGTCCGCAATACCGACACATCGGTATTGGGGACTACGGTCCGATAGACTTCGACGACATCGACGGTAGCGCCCCGTTCGCGCAGCGTTTCGGGCAATACGTCTCTGGCCTTGTCGGCTCTTGGAATCAGCACCCGTTTGCCTACCATCGTGTCGGACGCGAGAACGTGAAGTATCCCCTCGGCCATATACTGCTTTGGCACAACGGCGGGGTTTAATCCGGCCCGCGCCAACCTCGCGGCTGTCTGAGGGCCGATGGCGGCGATTTGGCTGCCGGTCAACTTTCCCAGAGCACCCGTCATACACTTAAGCCGCATGAGAAATCGCTCTACGCCGTTTACGCTGGTAAAAATGAGCCAGTCGTAGGTGTGAATCGCACCGATGGCCGCGTCCAGACGATCGTAACTTTCCGGGGGCTGAATTTCGATTGTCGGGCAGTCGATGGTCTCTCCCCCCAGATCCCCGATGCGGCGCGCCAACTCACCCGCCTGAGACCGAGCCCTCGTGATAACGATTCGTTTATCCAAAAGAGGCTGCCGAGATTTCCCTCCTTTGAATTTTTTGTCTAAAGCTCGCCGCATGGCTTACCGACGTTGTGGGCGGCCGCTCGTTTATCCTGGCCCTGCCGGAAGGGCGAGAACGCTACCGGCGCCCTTTCTCAACAAACGCGCCGCCAAGTCTCTCCCCAACTGAACCGCCTTGCCCGGGGCGCCGGTCGTCTCGTCTCGGTAGAGAACGCTCCCGTCAGGATGCGCGACAACACCCGTTAAATGAAGGGAATCTCCCGCTACCTTCGCCCGCGCTCCGACGGGCACATGACAGCCGGCGCCCAAAGTGGTCAGGAACGATCTTTCTGCTACGACTTCTGCAAACGTGCCGCTATGTTGCAAGAATGAGATCTGCTCGCGAATCGGATCCTTGGCCCGGCATTCCAATCCCAACGCCCCTTGCGCTGCGGCACTCATGCACACCTCTGCCGAAAGATATTCCACGATCCGATGCTCACGGCCGATACGCTTTAAGCCGGCTGCGGCCAGAATAACAGCGTCCACCTCTTCCCGATCCAGCTTTCTCAATCGGGTATCGATATTGCCCTTTAAAGGGACCACGCGCAGGTCGGACCGATGGTGCAGTATCTGCGCCTTACGGCGAAGGCTTCCGGTGCCGATCTTGCCCCCAGCCGGCAAATCGCGCAAGTGGAGGGCCCCCCGGCTAACCAACACATCACTCGGATCTTCCCTTTCGGGTATAGCCGCGATCATCAATCCGGGCGGCAATTCCGGCGGCAGATCCTTCATCGAGTGGACTGCGAGATCGATCTTCTGTGCCAGTAGGGCGTCTTCGATTTCCTTGGTGAACACACCCTTGCCGCGAAGAATTTGCATGGGAGCTTCGACAAAGCGGTCGCCACTCGTCTTGACGACGGCGATTTGAACGTCGGCGTCCGGGTACCGTGCTTCGATTCTTTGCTTCACCCAGTTGGCCTGGGCTAAAGCCAAAACGCTGCCCCGCGTCCCGATGCGAATAGCCGTCATTGAGCTCTTTGCTCTCTTCCCGCTCCCTCTGTTTTTGTCATTTGCCGCCTAAATCGAAAAGCTTCTTCAGAGCGGTGACGTAAAGCATATCTTCGTCATCCTCACCCTGCGGATTTTTCTTTAAAAGAGAAATCGGGCTGTGAAGAATCTTGTTGATCATGGCGACGGTCATGTCTTCGAGCGCCTGTCTCTGCTTTTCCGACAAGTCTTTGAGGCCGCCGCTGAGGGACTTTTCCAATTCTCTTTGCCGGATATCGTCGAGTTTTTGCCTCAGCGCTGCAATGGTCGGAACTTGCTCCAACGAATCGATCCAGGCAACGAACCTGCGCACTTCCTCCTGCACGATTTCCTCGCCCTTTTCCGCTTCCTGGGCTCGCTCTTGGAGATTTTCTTCCGCTACTCCCTTGAGATCATCGATGTTGTAAAGGTAAGCATTGTCGATGTCATTGATCCTGGGATCGAAATTCCTCCTATCCCCGATATCGATGAAGAACATCGGCGTCTGTTTCCGTTCTTTTAAAACCCTCTCCACCATCGGCGCATCCACGAGAATTTCAGGAAACGCGGCGCACCCGATGACTAGATCGGCGAGCTTCAGGTAAAGCGGAAAATCTTCAAACAGGATCGGATTACCATGAATCCTGGCCGCCAGGTCCACCGCTCGCTCGAAAGTGCGGTTCGTCACCATCAGGCTTTGCACGCCACTGCTCTTGAGATGACGGGCCATGAGGTCGCCCATTTTGCCGGCGCCGATCAACATCACCGTCTTGCCGTCGAAGCGGTCGAAGATCCTTTTGGCGAGTTCCACCGCCACCGAGCTGATCGATACGACCCGGCTGGCGATGCCGGTCTCCGATCGGACCCGCTTTGCCACCGAAAAGGAACGATGGAACAATCGATGAAGGATCGTCCCCACCGTCCCGGCTTTTTGCGCGATTTGATAGTACGTTTTCAGCTGCCCCAAAATTTGCGGTTCGCCGACGACCATCGAATCGAGGCTCGACGCCACCCGGAACAGATGGCGCACCGCCTCCGCGCCGCGATGCGTATAGATATGGGCCTCAAAACTATCATTCGTTTTGGCGGACTTTTGTTCGGCGAGAAACGATTTGATCTCGTCGAACGCCGCCGGGGCATCGGAACAGACGGCGACGATTTCGACCCGATTGCAGGTTGAAAGGATCACTCCTTCGTGGAGCGACGGGAAAGCCCGGAGTTGTCCGAGCGCGTGGTTGAGATAAGAGTTCTCAAAAGCGACGCTTTCCCGCACCTCAATAGGCGCGCTCCGGTGGTTGAGACCCACTATGACGATTTCTTTGTCCATGCGGGCTATTCGAACCGGCCTCCGTGCCGGCTAGGAAAAACGGTGTCTCCCCATAAAAAATAACCGAGCACAACGGCGAAACCGACGACGGTGAGCAGCGCCGCCTTCTTGCCGCGCAAGCCCGCCGTAACCCTGCCGTGCAATAGCGCGGCATAAAATAGCCAGGCGATCCCCGATGATATCTGCCGTGGCTCCCAGGACCAATAGTGACCCCAGTGAACGGCGGCCCACATGCTTCCGGTAATGATCCCCAAAGTCATCAAAGGCAAACCCCAAACCAGCAGCACATAATTCATCCGGTCGAGCGCTTCAAGCGACGGGAAACGTCTCACCACAGACGTCATCTTCTTACGTTTGACTTGATATTCCTGAAGTAAATACATGAGGCTTACCGCGAAGGCCAACGCAAACGCGGCATTGCCGAGAAAAGCCAGCGTGACATGGACTGGTAGCCAATACGTCTTGAGCTCCGGCGGTAACTCCTCGCCGCCACTCCCGAAGGCAAAGGCGGCAAGCGTCATGAGGAAAGCCAGCGGCGCAATAATCGACCCCAATATCGTGGGCCGATATTTGAGCTGGACCAGGAGGTATCCGGCAACCATCAACCAGCTGTAAAACGACAGCGCTTCGCGAAATTGGGCAACCGCAGGGTAACCGATCTGGAGGAAATGCGCCGAAAGCGCCGCCGTGTGGATCCCAAAGCCTGACAGCAAGATGAGCGGCGACACTTTGGCCATTGAATCCCGGGGAAAAAAAACATAACCAATGAACCCCACAGTCGCGCTAAGGTACAAAACTGCGGTTAATTTCAACAGAGTAACATCCATAAATTAAAGCGATATTATAGGATAAGAAGGGATACCCGCAACTGGCGAACCCAGCAGTTTCGAGTCTCGGGTTTCGAGTCTCGAGTTTCCCCTCCCCAACGCGAAACACCAGACCCCGAGACCCGAAAGCGAGAACAGTCCATTGTGCCGGAAGAGATCACCCGTTGGAGACGCCGCGTTCGACGTAAAGAATCTGGGCGACCAAAGCAAATTGACCCGTCCTGACAAAAGGGCTATTCTCGCTTAGATTTGAATTCGGCAATTCGATTGTTAAGGCATGGCTGCGCTTACCGATGCTGCCTTCTCGTCAGCTTCGCTGTTCTTTGTGCCGGTTGCCGCTCTTCCTCGTCCGATCGCCCACCCGGATATCTCGTCGTAGGGATCGAAAGCCAGCCGCTTCATCTGGACCCTCGCTACTCGACAGACGCCAATTCCGCGCGTATCGGCGGGTTGATTTATAATTCTCTTCTGCGCGCCGATCAAAATCTAGAGTTACAGCCGGAGCTCGCCGAGAGCTGGCGCATGCTTGATCCTCGGACGTACGTCTTCGAGCTTCGTAAAGATGTCACCTTCCATAACGGCAAACCGTTCACGGCAACCGATGTAAAGTACACGTACGAATCGATTTTGGATCCGCAAAACCGTTCTCCTAAGCGCGCTCTTTTGACGCCGCTTCAAAAGGTCGAATCGTTGGGGCCGTACCGGGTAGTTTTTCGGCTATCCAGGGCTCACGCGCCGTTTGCCGAGCATTTTACCCTCGGTATCGTTCAAGCGAGTTCGAGGGCCGATGCCGCGTCCGCCGGGAAACCACCTGTGGGTTCCGGGCCCTTTCTCGTGGAGTCGCTGGAATGGGGCGCGACCGTTACGCTTAAAGCAAACTCGGCTTATTGGGAAGGCCGGCCCCGCATTGCCGGGGTTGTCTTTAAAATCGTTCCCGATGCCATGGTCCGGGTGCTGGAGTTTAAAAACCAAAATATCGACTTTTTACAGAACGATATTGAACCCGAGATGATTCCATGGCTCAAGCGGAACACCGATGCCGTCGTCGAAAGCCATCCGGGGACAACGTTTCAGTATATCGGCATCAACCTGACTCATCCCATTCTGCGCCACCTAAAAGTCCGGCAGGCTCTGGCGCTGGCTATCGATCGGCAATCCATCATTCGCCATATGCTGAAAGACCTGGCGGTGCCCGCGAACGGCGTGCTCTCGCCGCTCAATTGGGCTTACGATCGATCCGTAGAGCATTGGCCCTATGAGCCCGAGAGAGCCAAGCGACTTCTGGACGAAGCCGGTTATACCGACCCCGACGGCGATGGACCGCTGCCTCGTTTTCGGCTCTCTTTCAAAACCACAAACATTGATCTGAGAAGAAGAATTGCCGAAGCCTTAAAAGAACAGTTGCGTCGCATCGGCGTTGAACTGGAAATCCGCTCTTATGAGTGGGGAACGTTCTACAGCGACATCAAAAAGGGCAACTTTCATCTCTTCTCGCTTGCCTGGGTCGGCATCATGGATCCGGACATCTATTACCAGATTTTTCATTCCGCCAGCGTTCCGCCCCAGGGCGACAATCGCGGCCGGTACAGCAATGCGCAATTGGACCGGTTGTTGGAGAAGGGACGGAATACGCCTCATACGGCTGAGCGAAAGCATCTTTACGGCGCGGCACAAAAAATAGTCGCGGCAGATCTCCCGTATATCCCGCTTTGGTGGGTGAAAAACGTCGTCGTCCAGAAAGGTTCGCTGCAAGGATTTGTCGCCTATCCTGACGGTGACTTTGTTTCGCTGAAGAAGGTCTCCTTTCGGTCTCCCATCACGTGAACCGCTACTTTTTGCAGCGTCTCCTGCTGCTTGTGCCCACCTTGCTGGGAGCGCTCACGTTAGTTTTCTTTTTGCTTCACCTGATCCCGGGCGATCCTGTCGAAGTCATGCTGGGCGAGACCGCAAGTGCCGCGGACAAGGAAGAATTCCGCCGCAGCCTGGGGCTGGATCAACCCGTCTTCCTTCAATACCGCAACTTCCTTGCGGGTCTCATCGCCGGCGACCTTGGGCCATCGCTTTACGAACAGGCCGGAGTCGCAGAGCTGATCCGGGCGCGTCTGCCGGCGACCATCGAGTTGACGCTCTGCGCCATGATGGTGGCGGTGTCGCTCGCGTTTCCTTTAGCGATGCTCGCCGCGGTGAAAAAGGGCTCATGGATGGATCGCGGCTCGCTTTTTTTTTCACTGCTCGGCGTCTCGCTGCCGAATTTTTGGCTGGGTCCCTTGCTGATGATTGTCTTCTCGATTCAGCTGGGCTGGCTGCCCGTTTCCGGCCGCGCCGGCCTGGGTCATGTCGTTCTCCCCGCCGTCACGCTGGGGTTGGGAATGGCGGCGATTCTCACCCGAATTCTTCGGGCCACCCTGCTTCACGTCATCAACGAAGACTATATTCGAAGCGCTCGCGCCAAAGGACTGCCGGAAACAAAAGTCTGGTTGAAACACGCCCTGCGCAATGCGTTGCTTTCCGTCGTAACCCTGATGAGTCTTCAATTCGGCGGTTTGCTCGCCGGCTCGATAATCACGGAAACGATTTTCAGCTGGCCCGGCATTGGCCGGCTGACCGTCCAGGCGATTCAGACCCGAGACTACCCTTTGGTTCAAGGCTGTGTCCTGGTGATTGCGACCTCCTATATCCTCGTGAATTTTGTCACCGACATCGTCTATCGCCTCATCGACCCGAGAATCACCTATGGCCGCTAAGCGCTGGTTCCATCTCGGCATCGCCATTCTTCTGCTGCTCTTGCTCTCGGCGCTTTTGGCTCCGATCCTGGCGCCCGACGATCCCGTTCGTCACAACCTGGATCAAGATTTGATCACATATTCGAAGCAACACCCGTTGGGCACCGACAAGTTAGGCCGCGATATTTTAAGCCGAGTGCTTTATGGCAGTCGAGTTTCCCTTCTCGTCGGCTTGACGACTGTGGCGATTTCGCTGTCGATCGGCCTGATCCTCGGATCGCTGGCCGGCTATCTGGGCGGTTGGATAGACCAGCTGATCATGCGAGGAGTCGATATCCTTATGGCATTCCCCGGTATCCTGCTTGCCATCGCCTTTACGGCCGTTCTCGGCCCTGGCCTCGATCACGTCATCCTTGCGCTCTGTCTGATCGGTTGGACAACCTACGCTCGTTTGGTGCGCGGCGAAATTCTCGCGCTCCGGGAACGCGAGTTTATTCATGCGGCGCGAGCCATGGGCTGCAAACCCACACGTGTCATTCTCCGGCACTTGTTGCCCAATCTCCTGCCGCCCCTGCTTGTCCAATCCACCTTTGGACTGGCGACGGCGATCGTCGCCGAGGGCAGTCTGAGTTTTTTAGGACTGGGCGTCGAACCTCCGACGCCTTCATGGGGCTCTATGCTCAATGAAGGAAGACAGTTTTTATTGGTCGCGCCGCACCTGACGACCTATCCGGGTCTGGCGATTATGATGACCGTGCTGGCGCTGAACTTGGTGGGCGATTCGCTCCAGGACCGGCTCCAAACGCGCACCCCATAGATTTCGGAGACGTCAGGAACGCGACCGTCGCATGGGTTGCGTTGCCGCCAGCCGGGACGCCGCGGTGCTATCAACGTTGCCAAGCCAATCTCCGGATGGTAGATAGATCCAACGAGGAGGTGGTTTGAAGCGCCAGCGTTATTTATAAGGTGACGATCGATGACAGCTTGCCGAACTTGCGACGTTGGGGCGAAGACCTAGTCGCCCGCCCGGCGGGCGTCTCCACCCTGTAGCAGAATACCGAGCGACAACCGTCGCCCAAGACGCATTTGCCATGAAACCGTTGCTCGTTCAACCGGAAGAGATTCGCGGCATCGTCACCATGGAGTCGGCCGTGGCAGCGGTGCGCAGGGGCTTTCGTGAATGGGGAGAGAATCCTCAGCTCAACGCGCCGCGCCGCAGGATACATGTTCCTACCGGTGTGAGAGTGAGCGTCCACCAGGGAGGGGTTCCGGCAGCACAAGCCACCGGTCTCATGACCCACTGCGAATGGGTCCAACCGATGGCCGACCATCAAGAGTATTCCCGCCTGAATCATCCTGTCATTGTTCTCTACGACGCCGCCGAAGGGGAACTCAAGGGCATCATCATCGGCGAGATTACTTGTTCTGAGCTGCCTAACAACGTCGCCGTCACCGGATTGCGGACGGCCGCAACCAGCGCCGTTGGCACAGACCTCTTGGCGCGTCCCGACGCGGAGAAGCTGGGTATCTTCGGCTCCGCCGGGCAAGCCAAAAACCATCTGATCGCCTTAACCAAGGTACGGCGGATCAAGGAAGTGAAGGTCTATAGCCGCAAGCCTGAAAACTGCAACAGGTTTGCCGACGAAATGGGGCCTCTGCTTAATCTTAACGTCTCCGCTGCCGCTTCACCCCGCGAAGCGGTGCGCGGCATGGACATGGTCCTGGCGGCAACAAATTCGAGCGTGCCGGTTTTCGACGGCAATTGGCTAGAGGCGGGAACGCACGTAACCACGATCGTTGGCAGCAATGTGGGACTGGTGCGGGGCGGATTTGCCCAAGCGAAGCGTAGGGAAATCGATGACGCTACTCTGGCGCGAAGCCATGTCCTCGGCATCGTGTCGATTCAGCAGGCGATCCAAGATGAGCAGGCGGACATCTACGATCCGGTTCAGCGGGGCGTCATTAAATGGGAGCAGCTGATTGAGATCAGCGAAATCCTCGCCGGCAAGAAAGAGGGCCGCAGCAAAGCAGACCAGATCACCTTCTACAAGAACAACGCCGGTCAAGGCGTGGCGGATGTCGCGCTGGGGGCCTTGGTTTTAGAGGAGATCAAGAAGAAGGGCGCCGGTCGGATATTGGACATATAGGGCGATATAAGGGTTATTGTGTACGTTGGCACGACAAAACAGAAAGCACAAAAAACTTGAATCGCGCAAAGACGCAAAGGGCGCCAAGAAGAAGCATAGAGGTTGTCGCCGATTGAAAGACCTAGTTTAAACTTTGCGTACTTGGCGCTCTTGGCGCGATAAGCATTATTGAAATAACCGCTATGAGCCGAATTGCCATTGCACAAATAGCGGCGTCGACGGAAAAGGCGACTAACCTGAGACTAGCCCAGGAACTGATCCGGGAGGCCAAGGACAAAGGCGCTGGCTTGATTGCTTTTCCTGAATTCCTGATGGCCTACTCTCCGGCCACACAATCCGCTGAGGAACTGGCCGGAATCGCCGAAGACCTCGACGGCGATTTCACAACCACACTGAGGGCGGCGGCAAAACAAAGCAGCATCGACCTCCTGATCACCGTTTATGAAAAATCCCAGGTGCCGAATCGCGTGTACGACACGGCTTTGTGGATCGACAGCCAAGGCCACATTGCGGCGGTATATCGAAAGCTACACCTCTACGACGCGCTCGGGTTTAAAGAATCGGACAAGTTTATCGCTGGTGAGGAGCTGCCGCGGCCGGTGAAAACCGCCGCCGGTCACGCCGGCATCATGATCTGCTACGATCTTCGCTTCCCCGAATTATCCCGCATTTTGACTTTGATGGGCGCCGACGTGCTAATGTCGCCGTCAGGTTGGGTCCAGGGTGAGATGAAGGTGGAGCACTGGCAAACGATGATTTGCGCCAGAGCCTTGGAAAACGGCTGCTACGTGATCGCCCCCGATCAAGTTGGCAATATTTACATCGGCCATAGTATGATCGTCGACCCTTTTGGCCGGACCGTCGTCGAGATGGGCGAACGTCAAGGGCTGGAAGTCGTGAGTCTCGATTTGGCACTTGTGCAAGAGACTCGCGAAAAGTTACCGCTGCTCAAAAATCGTCGCGCGGATATCTATGCAAAATACGCCATAGCCGACCCCGGCTTTAAGGGTCGCCTTGGCGCGATAACCGGCGCAAAGTAAAAGGAGGCGGTCATGATTTTATCGAAGAATGCCGACGTCGAGGGTTTGGTCGTAAAGTTCATCGAAGGCAAACCCATGAACGGAGAGCTGCTGGTCAAGCCGCTGATCAAAGGCGAGCAGATGACACTGCTGGAGATCCATTATGAGCCCGGCGTCGGCGCGCCGCTGCACGTTCACCAACACGAATCGTTGGCGTACGTCGTTAAAGGCAAAGTGAAGATGACAGTCGGTCAGGAAGTCTACGTGTTGGGCCCTGGAGACGTTTGCCGCCATCCTCAGGGGATTCCTCATGGCGTCGAGGGTCTCGAAGAATCCATTGTGGTCGAAATCAAGTCTCCGGCTCCGGATATCGCGACCTTCCTCGGCACTTGATGCGCCCGGCCACAGACTAACCGAAAGGAGCCAGCCATGCCAGCCAAGGCGAAATACCTCATGGTCGCGAGTATGGACGTTGATCCCGAACACGAGGCACTCTTCAACGAAGTCTACGATCGGGAGCATATCCCTAACTTGAGCAAAGTTCCCGGGGTCGTGTCCGTGACCCGCTATAAAAGAGACGAGCTGACCATGAACATCGGCGGCGAGAGAAAGACGATTCGTATTGCCAATGAGCCCGCCTACACCGCTATTTATGAGTTAGAGAGCCCCGAGGTGCTCACCAGCGCGGCATGGGACAAGGCCATTGAACAAGGCCGTTGGCCCCGTCAGGTAAGGCCGCACACAAAAAACCGCCGTCACGTCTTATTGAAGCTCATGGAACCGGGCGAATAGACGTCGATGTCGAACTCGGCCTGAGTTTGTCACGATCCGCGCGCGTCCGTGCCCAAGATTTTCCTGATTTGCTCGGCCGCAATCTCCGCATCCTTGGCGCCGACGTGTTGTTCGAAGAGCGGAAAAAGCTCGCGCTCCTCCTTACGAATGTGGCCTTCCAGAAGATCGCCAAAATCGAACAGACGCTTCCCGAGCCCCGGTTCGGTTTCGAGTTGCAGGGCCAAACAGCGGATCTGTTCGTGTTCCTGCAATAGCTGATCAATGATGGGCGCGCTCGCCGCAACCAGCGAACCAAGGGTCGGGAACAGCACGTCCTCCTCGGCCCGAAAATGATCGACGAGATGATTGGCAAAGAATAGACGCGCTTCATGGGCGCGCTCTTTCAAGCCCACCGTTCCCATGGGTTTGATTTGCCCTAGCGCTTGTTTGCGGCACCGCAGCGCCAAAGCCAAGCCATGATGGTGGTCATGGGACAGAGGAACGAGGCTGGGATGGCGCATACCTTGCTCTGGCGCTAAACGACACGAGCGTTAAATCACTCCGCGACTTCGTAGCGACGCAATCGCGTCAGGAGCGAAACCGATGGACCCAAGGATCTCATCGGTGTGCTCGCCGAGCATGGGTGGCGGTCGTTCAATACTCGGCGGCGTGCGGCTGAGATCCACTGCGTTCCCCACCATTTTGACTTTTCCCATTTTGGGATGCTCGATTTGAATCGGGAACCCATAAGTCTTGACTTGAGGGTCGGCGAAAACTTCATCCAACGTATTCAGAGGCGCCGCCGGCACGTCTTTCTCCTGTAACCGACGCAACCAATCTTCACGGCTGCCCTCGCGAAACACAGCCTGCAGGGCCTCCGCCAGCTGGTCGTAGCTCTCGATACGCGCCTTTCGGTCGCGAAACCGAGCATCGTCGGCCCACTCGGGCCTGCCCACGACTTCGAACATGCCGCGCCAAAACTTGTCCGGCGACGACATATGCAAAACAAACGGCAATCCGTCCCTGTCCACAAACGCAAAGACGCCGGCCGTCTTCGTCCGGTGCGCCCGCCGCGGCACCTGTTTGGTTTCGAAATAGCGCGCGGCATTTTCGCCGATGAACGATACCGAAGCGCGCAAAAGCGAAGTCTCGACCCGCTGCCCCTCTCCGGTCATCAACCGATTCACCAGGGCGGCCAAAATCCCGTAACAGGCATACATGCCGGTGAGATGATCGGAAAATGAAATGCCCATTCCCTGAGGTTTCTCCGGGTCCGTGAGCAGACTCAACAACCCGCTCCGCGCTTGTCCAATGGTGTCGTAGCCGGGCATGTCACGGTAAGGTCCGGTCTGGCCGAACCCGGAAATGGAACAATAGACGATCTTCCGATTCATGGCCCTGACGGTTTCATAGCCCAGGCCTCGCTTGTCCATCGTGCCCGGACGAAAGTTTTCGATCAGCACGTCCCTATCGGCCAGTAGCTTGAGCATGATCTCCCGGGCCTGCTCGTGGCGCAGATCCAGCGTGAGGCTTTTCTTGTTGCGATTCAAACTACAGAACGTGGCGGCGTAGAGCTTATCGCCCCAACCTCGGAACGGATCTCCACGCTTGGGCTCTTCCACTTTGATCACCTCGGCGCCCATATCGGCCAGCAACTGCGCCGCAAACGGCCCGGTGACGTAACTTGCCGTCTCGACGATTTTGATTCCCGAGAGTGCTCCATTCATACGCCCTTCCCTAACATGGCTCGGAGGCGAGCCAGCTCTTTTTTTATCGTTCTTCCTAGCCGTTGTGGCGCCAGGAAGCAAGAGCGAGGCAGGCAGTCCATTGAGGCAAAGAGCGATCCCTCCACGAGTGGAGGGGGCGGTCTGCTCCGAGCAAGGGAGACGTCCGACACTGAAAATTGCTCGGGAGCGTGAAGCGACAAACCAGCTCGGCGGAGCAGAGAAGTAGAACCCCATCGGCTCCCGCCGAGGAGCAGAGTGACCGCTCCAAAAATAGCGCAGCGAACCGCCGAGCCCGGCCTGTTAGGAGTTTAGCGAAAGGGAACGGGGTAAAGAAAACGTGAATGTCGAGCCTTCACCGGGCTTGCTTTCGACGTGGATGTCTCCTTTCATCAGCTCGAGGTATTTCTTTACGATGCTCAAACCGAGCCCGACGCCGTTGAAATTGCCCGTGTGAGCCTCTCGAATCTGCTCAAACTCATTGAAAATCTTTCCCACATTTTCGGACTCGATGCCGATTCCGGTGTCCACTACGCTGAATTGAACACGCTCCTGCTCCTTCAGGTTGCGCACGCGAACTTCGACGCGCCCGCAGGGCGTGAACTTAAACGCGTTGCCGATAAGGTTTTGCAGGATCTCTTCGAGCTTCATGGCGTCCGTGATCAGAACCGGGACATTCCAATCAACCTCCCAACGCACCTCCAAACGGTTGTCCCGATTGATCTGTTCCACATGAGTTCGGGCATGGGCAATGATCTCCGCGATATCGACCGTGGATAGCTCCAGCGACATCTTCTTTGCCTCCAGACGGGAGAGCGCCAGGACGTCGTTGATCATCTTTAGCAGCACCCGGGCATTGCGCGAGATTTTCTGCAGAGCGTCCTTTTGCTCGTGGTTCAAGTCGCCGAAAAAGCCATCCCTCGTTAGATCGGAGTTTCCAATGATGATGTTGAGAGGGGTCCGGAGTTCATGGGACATGGCGGCGATAAATTCCGACTTCGCTTGAGTCGCCTCCAGCAAATTCTGGTTGGTTTTCAAGAGCTCGGAAGTGGTCTCGTTGACTTCAGCAAATAGCCGGGCGTTTTCCACCGCGACGCCGATTCCCTGCGCGATCGATTCCAGGAGCTGAAATTCCTCGGCGACCACTGGGCGCCGGAGTTGGTTGGCGACATGCAATACGCCGATGACTTTGTCTTTGGCCCGGATAGGAAACCCGCCGGAAGTAACGAACCCCAGAGAACTGAACCTACTTTGGGAACTAAGCTGTTGGTATCGGGGGTCGTTTTGAATGTCTTCAAACACCAGCGGCTGGCCGGTAGCGAAAACCTTACCGCTGATGCCGGCGGTCACCGGACGCCGGGCTATAGAATCGGCCGTCGCGGTGCTCAATCCTTTGAACGCCTTGAGGTGCAAGTCCCCCTGAGGCCGCTCGAGAATATAGATCCAGCAAGCGTCGAACGACAGCGTCTGCGTTATTTTTTCGACGGCCTCTTTGAGCACGACCGCAAGGTCTAACGACTGGCCTACGGCGGCGCCAATCGTATTAAGCACGGCCAGGTGCTCGGATCGTTCTTTCACCTGCTCGAAGAGACTCGCCTTTTCCACGGCGACGCCGACATGCTCCGAGATCGAGACAAGTAGCCGAATTTCTTCGCCGGTCAACCGGCGGCGTTCCCTGCCACTGAAGGCAATCGCGCCGAAGATCCGGGAGGGCGTCTTGATCGGAAATACCGAAAGAAATCGCATGCCCCCCTTGTAGGCGGCCTTGCTCGTGCTCACTTCCAGATAATGGGGATCGTTCTGAATATCTTCGAACAGCAAAGGCTCGCCGGTGTTGGCGACTCTGCCGACAGCGCTTTCCCCTCGCTTGATCGTGCTGATATGCGCCCAGGGACCCGGAAGACTCTGAAAATCAGCTCGCAATTTCAACACTTGCATCTTGGAATCATAAAGGAATATGCGGGTCGTCTCGAACTGAAAGATCTGCGTGATCTTTTTGATGACCGCTTCGAGAACCAGGTCCAGGTCCAGAGACTGATTCACGACCGTGGTCACCTCGTAAAGCGCCGAGACCTCCTGCGTCCGTTGTTGTACTTTTTGTTCGAGCGTCGCGTAGGAGTTTTGTAAGGCCTCGGTCATTTTGTCGAACTCTTCAGCCAGCTCCTCGATCTCGTCGCCCGTTTCAATCTGTGAGCGGTGATTCAAGTTACCGCCGCGGATGATTTGCACGGCCTGGCGCAACTGTTGAATCGGCTCGGAAATCTTCCGGCTGACCCAGACAAGAATGGCGGCGCCCACCGATAGCCCGAAGACCAGCAACAAGACAGCATACCGTTCGCTTCTTTTTAGGTCGGCGAGCGCCGATTCGACCGGCTCTTCGACAATCACCGCCCAGCCCAATTCCGGGACGGGAGCGTACGTGCTTAAGACCTGCTGGCCCGTGACTCCCGGCCCTTTCGCCGCAGGCGCGGCATCGGCCGATCGCGCCCGCAAGAACTGCTGCACTTTCGGGAGATCACGCAAGCTCAGTCGCTTCAGAACAAGTGAAGCGTCTCCGTGCGCGATCACAACGCCGTCACCGTTTACAAGATAGGCGTACCCGCCGTGCCCGAATCCGTTGTCGGCGATGACATTCCAAAGGAACTTCAGGTTGGCTTCGGCCACCAAGACGCCGATGACCTTGTTCGGGCTGCTCTTGATCGGTACGGCCATGGTGACATGGGGCTCCGCCCGCTCGGAAGTCCGTACCGGACCGATGTAGGATTCCCCGCGCATCACTTTGGCGAACGCCACCGAGGCGCGTCGATCCTGAAGGTCCGATGGCAGAAAGATTTTTCTTTCAGAGAATTTGACCACCTCCATGCCACGATCGTCCAAGATGGCAAACTCTCCAAACGACTGGTCGTTCTTTAATAACAAAACACCCAACAACCTCTGCTCCTTCGCGCCTGTCGCATAGGCGCTCATGGCGACAGCCGCATCCTCCAGTCGTTCCAGCTTGCGCGTGATAAGAATATGGATCTGTCGCGCCGTTGCCAGCGCAAGCTCTGCCTGCAACTCAGCGGTAGACGCTTGGATCTGTTTGCGCGTATAGACCGAGCCGGCGACCGTGTTTATGACCAGAGCCGCGCCCAAAAGGACGAGCCCCCAAATCATCAACCGCCGCCGAATACTCCCGCGATGAGGTCGATGACGCTCTTTGGATAAATCCCTCATCCGGCGTGATCACTCAAGAATCTGATCGGCCCGCAGAAGAATCTCTTTGGGGATTTTCAAATCGATCGCCTGCGCGGTCTTCAGATTCAAAGCCAGTTTGAACTTGTCAGGCAGTTCGATCGGCAGATCGCCGGGTCTCGCTCCCTTGAGGATCTTGTCGGCAAGCACCGCCCCCTGTCTTCCCAATGCATTATAATCGGCGGCGTAGGTCGCGAGACATCCGCGCTTGACGTTCGCCAGCAGCGATGTCACCAACGGCAACTTTTGTTTAATGGCCTGTGCCACCAGAATTTCGATTCCATCGGTCATGAGGGAATCCGGCGGAGCAAAGACCGCGTCGGCAGTTTTACGCGTGATATTCTGAGACAGGCGCTCGAGTTCCTCGTGGTTTGTGACCTTGATCTGCCAAATTTTAAGACCCAATCGCGCCGCGGCTTCACTCGCCTCGGAGATGGTAGCGTTGTAGTTAACTCCCGTAGGATCCAGCGGCATGGCTACCCTTTTGGCGCCGGGTGCCAGCTCCTTCAGGAGCTCCAACCGTTTTCCCACAAGCTCCACGGAAGCGGAGCTGATGCCGGCCAGGTTGGTCCCGGAGCTGGAGAAGCTTTTGACCAACATTTGCGCGTTTCCAGCGCTCAGAAAGACGACCGGGACGCGGCTTCCTTGGGTCGCCTTCGCTGCGGCCACAGTGGCGGAAGTCGAGGAGGTAACGATCAAATCGAGTCTGTCCTGCGCCAGTTTCTCGGCCAATGTCCTGAGCAGCTCCGCGTTCCCTCTCGAATTGTAGTACTGGTAGCGGACGTTCTGAGCCTCCCGGTATCCCAATTCCGCCATCCGGCTTCTAAATCCATCAAACGCGCTGATGAACTGATCGGCCGTGTTCAAAGAGCCGATCGAGTAGACCTTTTGCGCCCGCGCCGTCTCAGTGACGCAGAAAAGACACAGGATCCCCAGCAGCAGGCCCAAAACTCCGGGCAAAGGAGAACTGCCGGAGCGGCCTTCGCGTTTCGAGGGTAAAGCAGTGCTCCCAAATAGCGACAGGGCTCGGTCCATTGACTTACCTTTCTTCGGTCAGTCGCGGCCGTGACGCGGTAGCCTTTGACTGCGGTGAAATCATGTGCAGGATGTCGCTTTTACTGAATCGCCAGCCGCCGCCGAATTTTCGGCCCGGAAGGGTACCCTGTTTTACGAGCTTGTAGACCGTTCTTGGGTGTATCTGTAGCAGATTGGCAACCTGAGACGCGGTTAGGATTTCATCCATCGTAATAACCTCCCTGAAACGTTTCTCTGAATTGACTTCGGAGTGCTTGTTCAGGCAGGAATTGTGCCAGCGACTGGAGTGCTGGGCAGAACCAAAATAGGCTGCAACTACCGGGACTTACGTAAGGAGGGATAGGCGGAAATTAGGCGTAAAGTGCCGCGCAGGATAAAATTAGACCGCCGTTAACCAAAAATTGTCACTGGTACTGACGGCAATCGTCAGTGGTTTCAGGTTAACGTGACAAGAAAAAATGCGCTCTAGAGAGGTCTAAGGTCACTTCTTGCCGGGCTCGACATGCCATAGATACAGAGTATGATCCCAGCCTGAAGCGTCCTTCGTGTTTTCGGTTTTGAGCGGCTTCCAATCGCCCATGTCAAAATCATGAGAGACCACGCGGGAGCCGGGCTTCATTTGTTTCCAAATGTTGGGTCTGATCATGAGATTGACCTCAGGAAGCAGATACATGGTCAGGACCGAAGCCGGAGATAGATCCACAGTTCTGATGTCCTGTTGCCGGATCTCGACCAGATGACCGACTCCCGCCTTCTTGATGTTCTCGTGAGATTCTTTAATACGTTCGGGGTCGATCTCGAAACCGATAGCTTTCACCCCGTATTTTTTGGCGGCGGTCACCACGATCCTGCCGTCGCCGGACCCAAGGTCATAGACGGTGTCGCCTTTTTTGACTTGGGCGAGCTCCAACATCCGTTCCACCACTTCCTGAGGCGTGGGAACATAGGGAACGATTTTTTTTCCTTCGTCGTCCAAGCGCTGCGGCTGCGCCTGGGGGTGCGCCAAACGCAGACCGCTACCGTCTGTGAAAAGCGCGAAGGCAAATACTACGGCAGCCAGAAACCGAAATTTAATCATTTTGCAAACCCCTCCTCGTACGTTGATCCTGCAGGTGAACGCCATATCGGAATTTCCAAACCAGCAGCCCAAAGGGCCGAACTCCGGCTTTCGCAGCCGCTCTTTAGGCATTCTTTCTCCACAACTTACCCAACCAGCTGTCATTTTCCTTGCCGGCCACCTGCTCCAATTCTCCCGCGTCTAACCAAATCCCACTACAGGCCGTACACTGATCGATCACAACCTTTTGAAAGGTTCGCTCCTTTAGGGCGGCGCCGCATTTCGGGCACTTCATATAGTAGCTTTGCTGCGTTGATGTTTTAGTGTCGGTCTCCTGCTTGGCTTTGAGCTTCGCCAAGAGTTCGCGTTCCTTCTTGATGAAGTACTCGTCCTCTTGCGCTTTCTTCCGTTCGTCCCATTTATTGGCCATGTGTCCCTCCCGATTCCGACTGTCTCCAATCTATGATTCTGACCCAATCCGCGGCCCGAGCGCAGGAGCCCTAGGCGGCCCGCACCAACGGTGAGGACGTTTATTCCGGCCGTCCGGGTCCCGAAGTAACCTGGACGCTGCTAGGTCTGCGGTCTCCAGACTCGCCTCTTTGGTTAGAGTTTTCCTTGAATAACGAATCTCTCATGAACAGTTCCAACGATGGTGCGGTGGAATCACGCCAAGCGCGGATTGCTAGCCGGCGAAGCCGGTCATGTAAGGAAGTTTGCTTGCTGTTTTTTTGACCTGGTCCAAGCGAGCTCGGAGCATGGTCGTCGAATCCCACGAGCCGCTTGTCAGGGCGCTGCGATAGGTTTCGGGAAGATCGATTGAGATTTGTTGCTCCCCGAAAGACGCAATTTTTTTGTCGATATCGACAATAAAACGGGTTTGGGGGTTTTGCTCGACGGTATTCATGAGCATCTCGATGTCGGAAGCGCTCGCCGTCGCCGTTGGCAAACCCATCATGACGCAGTTTCCGGCGAAGATCGCCGCAAAAGACTCGCCGACTATGGCTTGGATGCCAAAGCGGTATAGCGCCTGCGGCGCGTGCTCCCGCGAGGAACCGCAACCAAAATTCCTGTTTACCAACAACACCGACGCGCCCAGGTACTTGGGATCGTTCAATGGGTGCGCTTTGGGTTTTCCGGCGGCGTCAAATCTCTCGTCAAAGAAGGGATATTGTCCCATGCGCGCAAAGGTAACCTCTTTGAGATAACGCGCTGGAATAATCCGGTCGGTATCGATGTCGTTGCCCCTGATCGGAACCGCTGTGCCGGTGACTCTGGTAATTTTCACAATTTCGCTCATATCCATTCTCACGGGTACTCGCGAACGTCCACTACCTGGCCGTTCAAAGCCGCAGCGGCAACCATCGCGGGGCTCATGAGCAAAGTGCGCCCGCGCGGACTTCCCTGGCGACCGATGAAATTACGGTTCGATGAGGATGCACAGATTTCCCGGCCCACAAGCTTGTCAGGGTTCATCGCCAGACACATCGAGCAACCGGCATCGCGCCATTCGAAACCCGCCTCCCTAAAAATGTCATGAAGACCCTCCTGCTCGGCGAGCTTCTTCACTTCGGCGGAACCCGGAACCACCAAGGCCCGAATTCCGGCCTTGACCTTTCGTCCCCGGGCGATCTTCGCGGCAGCGCGCAGGTCGGTCAGACGCGAGTTTGTGCACGAGCCGATAAACGCAACATCGATCGGCGTGCCGAGAATGGGACCGCCGGGTTGCCAGCCCATATGCTCGTAGGCTTTTCGCGCTCCATCAGGGTCTGAGTATTCTTCCGGCCTGGGTAACTTTTCTGAAATTCCCACGGCTTGACCCGGATTGACCCCCCAAGTGACCGTGGGCTCGATATCTTTGCCTTCAAGCTCAACGACGTCGTCGTAGCGGGCATCGGGATCGGAGGCAACCGATTTCCAATAGGCGACCGCGCGCTCAAAAGCCTCACCGCTCGGCACATAGGGTCGCCCACGGAGAAAGGCGAACGTGGTGGCGTCCGGATTGACGTATCCTGCCAGCGCGCCGCCCTCGATGCTCATATTACACATCGTCATCCGCTCTTCCATGTTCATGTTCTCGACCACGGGCCCGCCGTATTCATAGGCGAAGCCTTTTCCTCCGGCGACGCCCAGCCGTCGAATGATATTGAGGATGACATCTTTGGCATAAACGCCGGTTCGAAGCGCGCCGTTGACGTTGATTTTTCGCACCTGGAGCTTATCCATCGCGAGTGTTTGCGTTGCCAGGACATCCCGAACCTGGCTCGTGCCGATCCCGAATGCCAGCGTGCCGAAAGCGCCGTGCGTGCTCGTGTGGCTATCACCGCAGGCGAGCGTCATTCCCGGCTGAGTCAGGCCGAGCTGGGGACCGATGACATGCACGATGCCCTGGTTTGGGCTGTCGAGCCCAAAGAATTCAATGCCGAACTCTTTGACATTTTTTTCCAGCGCCTTCGTGAGCTCTTCGGCTTCGGCGTCGAGAAACGGTCGAGTTCGAAGATCGGTCGGCACGATGTGGTCGACCGTGGCAAAGGTCCGCTCCGGAAAGGCGACATCCATGCCCTGCTCGCGCAGCATGTCGAATGCCGGCGCTGTCGTAATTTCGTGGATTAAGTGGAGTCCGACGAAAAGCTGGGTTTGCCCGGTGGGTAAAATGCCGACGGTATGGGATTTCCAGATTTTGTCGTACAGCGTCCTTTCGGCCATTTATTTATGAATCTCCTTCGTCCGGATAATATCCACCCCCCACCATGACTTCAAGGGCCGCCACGGCTCGGTTTCCCATCCCGGGTCTCGTGTTGGGGAGGAAACTCGAGACTGAGCACCAATTTCGTTTGACAATGAAAGCTCGTACCCAAGGGGTGAGCCTGGAGGCCGCAGACGTAGAGCCGTGCAGGGTTACGGCAGGCCCGAGTCCACTTTCGAGGGAATCCGGGCTAGAAATTACCCGAGCGGCTTCAGGATTGTTGATTGTAAATCCACGCACCAGGGTTCTGCGCGTACTCCTCATAAGAGCCGGGGCCCGTGATGCCTGGAATCTGAGGAATCCACTCTTCGGTGAGGAGATCGTCAGGATCGCCGTACTTGGCGGCCAGGGCTCTGACTTCCGGATCGTCGAGCGCGGTCAACCGGCCGTTGCGAATGACGGTGTGTTCTTTTCCGCCCTTCGCCGATATGGTGAAAGTCGGGAAAAGGAGATGAATATGCAAGTGGCCGTAGAGAATGCCTTGCTCGCCTGCCCATTTTTCCTCCGCGGAGCGCCAGAGCGTGCCAAAGCCCATGTGGATTACGCCCGAGCGGCGACGCTCCCATTCGAAACCGCCGGACGAATGGCGCTCGATGTGGCTCGGGCGAAGAATCTTGGGATTGGTGCCGATAGCGACTTCCCAGAGATAGAATAATCCAGGCCTAGGGAAACAGGGGTACTGGGTGCGCTTGCTCTCTTCGAGTAAGTCGCGCCAGGCATCGCCATAGGCCGCTCCGCCACTGATTTTAACGATCTGCCCGCCTTCCAGCTCGACTTTGACCTGCGGAAACGCCCGCGAAAAATGGCTCGTCGTTCCAGCGACCACGCCGGCGGCGTCTTCTTTATCGATGATCGGCGGCACCGGGTGACCGAAAAGGTGACCGTTGCGCGGTGTGGCGGAAAAACCGTAACGCGTGCCGTCGTAATAATCGTCCCAGTAGGTCCACGCGATATCCGTCCCCTCGGCGTCTGTCAGCCGTGCCCTGCCACCTCGTCCGTACTGCCAGATCGGCTCCCAGGTTTTTTTGTTGATGAGCAGGTGAAGATCCAACGGGTAGGTTGTCGAACGCTGCAGGAAATGTTCCCTTCGCAGCCAGGGAATTTGTTCATAGCGGTGATCGGTCTTGGGAATCGGACCTCCCTTGCCGTGGATCAGCAAGTCGTAACGCCGCCGCGCCGCAAAATCTTCGATGTAGGGCATGCCTTCCCATCGCCGTGGATTTTTGTCCCACGGTTCGCGTCGCATGATAACGCGAACCTCGTCCAAAAAATCGAATTCGCGGTCGGGCTCGCCGATGTCGGCGATCAATATATCGACGTGCGCTCCTTTTTCCCGCAGGGCTTCCGCGATCCCATGCGGCACGGCCAAGTCGTACTCTCGATCGATGGCGATAAGCACCTTATTTCCCGGGCCGGTCTTGTTGTAACCGACAAAGCCGATGTGGCTGTCCCGGTTCTCGCGCCAATTCGCCAGCTCACGCGCCATCGGTAATAAATCCGCAAGGTCGGCCGATCTCAGCCCCAAGCGTTTAAGCCGCTCGTCCTCGGGCACAGAACTGCTTAGGCCGACGCCATCATCCGCTGAGTCACACATGGAGCCTCCTCAAAGGACGCATCTAACACTCCACTACTCCGTTCGCTTACAGACAGTGCTCTTTCACCCAGTTCACGATTTCAATTCTTCTGGCAAACCACACATCAGAAAACGACTTGGCGTATTTGATCGCTTCATCGTACACTTTTCCCGTGGCCGGGAACGCCATTTGGCAGTGCATGGCGAAGCTCAGCATCTTCGGCTCTTGAGCCGATTCTTCATAGAGCAGATCGAATTCGTCCTTGAATGAATCGAAGAGGTCCCGCGCCGTAATCCCCCTTCGGTACATTCCGGTATCGTTCAATCCGCTGATGGCGTTTTTGTAAGGCACGATGATCAGTGTCTTGCCGTTGACTTCCACCGGGTAGGGATTGTCATCGTTGACGGCGTCTCCGTGCCAGAGAAAACCTTCATCGGCGAGGATTCGCAACGTCCGCTCCGTGTGCCGCATCCCGGAAGTGAGCCAACCCGTGAGCTTGATTCCGAGAAAGTCCTGAAACATCTTTGCGCAGGTGCGAATTTCTTCGCGCTCGCCTTGTTCGGTCAGATGAATCAACTGGACATCTTCAGCATAGGAATGGCCGACAATTTCATGGCCTCGCTCGTGGACCGCCCGCACCGCCTCGGGGTAACGATGGATGCAAAGCGCGTTGGTATTAAAAGATGCTTTGACTCCGTACTTATCCAGGATCCGCAGGATGCGCCAGATTCCGGTGCGCCCTCCGTAATCGTTTTCGCTCGCCGTGCGGCAATCATACAGAGACTTGACATCATCTTCCTTGATCGGATTCGAACCGCCGACGTGGTGTGTCCGCCTGTGCTTGGGGTCGGGAGTTTCGGTCCAGGCTTCCAAATTACCCGCGAGAGCAATCGCCATCCGAGCCTTGTTCGGCCATTGGATCTTGATCTTCTTGGCCTTCGAGTAGATATCGTAGAAATTATCGTGGACCGGTATCATGGTTTCGCCCACCTCCTAAAAAGAAATGCGGCTCTCGCCGGCTCTCGCTTACCGTCAGGGTATATGGAAATACCGAGAGAGTGTCAATCAAACCGGAGCGGGTGAACCGAGTCGCCCGCGCTCTCCATGGCTCGTCCCTTGGTGATCGTACGGCTACTGACCCGTGAACCGCTTAGTCATATTTCACTTCCACCAAGAACAGCCCGTGCGGCGGAGCCGTGGGTCCGGCTTGGGTCCGGTCTCGCGCTTCCAGCAACTTGGCGAAAGCCTGGGGGGTGCGCTCGCCACGCCCCACCTCCACCAACGTGCCGATAATATTGCGCACCATGTGGCGGAGAAAAGCCGTCGCTTCAATGGTGAAGACCAGAAGCTCGCCTCGTTCTTCCAATGACGCGCAATAGATTCGTCTGACCGCATGGGCGGAATCGCAACCGGCGGCGCGAAATGAGGAGAAGTCATGCTCTCCTTCCAGAGACTGGCTCGCATCACGCATGGCCTGCACGTCTAACGGGTCATGCAGATGCCAAGCGTAACTCAGATAAAAGGGCGAAGGTGTAGGACGATTCAGAATGCGATATTCGTACACGCGGCTTCGTCCGTCGCGCCGGGCATCGAACGAGTCCGGCACTATCTCAACGGCTTTGATGGCAATGTTGTCCGGCGTCAGCGCGTTGAGCCCCCTCTGCAGCCGGTGCGGGTCAGGCGCCTTATCGCAGAAAAAATTAGCCACCTGCCCCAGGGCATGAACGCCGGCGTCGGTTCGACCCGAGCCGATCACGCGAGTCGGGACTCCCAAGAAGGTCGACACGGCTCGTTCGAGGATGGCCTGGATGGTCTCCCCGTTCGGCTGGATTTGCCAGCCGTGATAGTGGGTCCCATCGTACTCAATCGTGACTTTAATATTCACGGAACCCGCTATTGCAGACCATTGCGCGCGGCGAGGGCAGGCTTACAGGTAGTCGCGGATCAGAATTTCGGCGATTTGCACCGCATTCAACGCGGCGCCTTTGCGGAGGTTATCCGCAACGACCCAGAGATGGATCCCGTTGGGCACGGAGTTGTCCTCGCGGATCCTGCCGACCAACGTCGCGTCGGTGCCGGTGGCATCGATAGCCATAGGGTAGACGTTTTTCTCGGGTTCATCGCAAACAACAACTCCGGGGGCTGCGCGCAGAATGGCCTTGACATCGGCTGCGGTGAGTTTTTTTTCGGTCTCAACGTTGATCGATTCCGAGTGCCCGCAAAAAACCGGCACGCGAACCGTCGTCGCCGTGACCGCAAGCGACGGCTCGTTCAGGATCTTGCGGGTCTCGTTGATCATTTTCATTTCTTCTTTGGTGTAGCCACCATCGAGAAACGCATCGATATGGGGAATACAGTTGAAGGCGATTTGATGAGGAAATTTCTCCTTCCTGAGCTCCCGCCCGTTATAAAGCGCACTCACCTGCTTGCTCAGTTCGTCTATCGCCTTTCGGCCCGCCCCCGATACCGATTGGTAGGTCGAGACGATGACTCGCTTGATCCGAGCCGCATCGTGAATGGGTTTCAGCGCCACCACCATCTGGATCGTCGAGCAATTTGGATTCGCAATGATACCGTGGTTCTTATAATGCCCAATGTCCCCGGCATTGACCTCCGGCACGACCAGGGGGACGTCCGGAGCCATGCGAAAATGAGCCGTATTGTCGATCACAATCGCGCCTTGAGCGACCGCCGACGGGGCGAAGGCGGCGCTCACGCTGCTGCCGGCGGAAAACAGCGCGATGTCGATATTCTCAAACGACTCTTCCTTCAACACATCAACCCTGCAAGTACCTCCATTAAAAGGGAGAAACTGGCCTGCGGAACGCTCCGACGCCAGGAGACGGAGCTCGCCCACCGGAAACAGCCGCTCCTCCAGCACTTCCCGCATCTGCTCACCCACCGCCCCCGTGGCGCCCACGACGGCGACGTTATATTGGTCTTTTTTCACGAACGTCCCTACCGATCTTCGATCTTGGATTTGATTTCCGGCAACAGGCTCTGCACGGTAATTTATTTCTCCCTTATTTTTTCTCGCACCCGCCGGCCCATCTCCTGACATCCCACGGCCCTGCAGTCCTTTTCCTGAATGTCGAGAGTCCGGTACCCGGCATTCAACACCGCCTCTACGGCGTTTTCGATCCGCTCCGCCGCCTCGCTTTGATCCAGCGAGTGGCGCAGCATCAGCGCCACCGTCAAAATGGTCGCCAGCGGATTAGCCACATCTTTGCCGGCAAGATCGGGCGCGCTGCCGTGCACCGGCTCGTACATGCCGACTTTTCCGCCCACGCTGGCCGACGGCAGCATGCCGATCGAGCCCGTGAGCATGGCGGCTTCATCGCTCAGGATATCGCCGAACATGTTTGTCGTGACCACGACGTCGAATTGTTTCGGGTCGCGAATAAGTTGCATGGCGCAGTTGTCCACCAGCATGTGCTCCAACTGAATATCCTCGTAGCCCTTCTCCTGGTGCACTCGGGTCACTACTTTGCGCCACAGCTCGGTCGCCTCCAAGACGTTGGCTTTATCCACGGAAGTGACTTTCTTGCGCCGCTGGCGCGCCGCCTCGAACGCGACCCTAGCGATCCTTTCGATTTCCGGCGTGGTGTAGACCTCGGTGTTGACGCCGCGCTCGGTTCCGTCCGCGAGACGAGTCACGCCTTTGGGTTGACCGAAGTAAATCCCGCCCGTCAGCTCTCGAACGACCAAAAGATCGGTCCCTTCGACCACTTCGCGTCTGAGCGTGGATGCCGCAGACAAGGCCGAAAAAAGTTTGACGGGTCGAAGATTGGCGAATAGACCCAGCTCCTGACGCAGCGCCAGCAGCGCCCGCTCCGGGCGAATCGAGTAATCCAAACCATCCCACTTGGGGCCTCCCATGGCGCCCAAAAGAACCGCGTCGCTCTCTTTAGCAAACTTGAGGACGGAATCGGTCAGAGGCTTGCCGTAGGCGTCGATCGAGGCTCCCCCCACCAATCCCTCTTCGAGCTCAACACTGAATCCATACAGGCCGGCCGCTTGGGCTAACACCTGAGTTGCTTCGCGCACCACCTCAGGACCGATCCCATCGCCGGGTAACACTGCAACCTTGTAACTCATGGTCCTTCTCGCTCCACCAGCTGCCGATAACGCTTCCTGCCCTCGAGCTTGTTGAGCGCGTTAATGTACGCGAGCGCGCTCGCCATGATGATATCGGTGTGCGCGCCTTGCCCGGAGACGCGCAGGCCGCCGTCCTCGATGACGCACGAAACGCCGCCCTGAGCGTCCGCGCCTCCGGTAAGCGCGTTGACATTATAGCGAACCAGCTGGGATCGCGACCCGGTGATTTTCGAGATCGCCTTGTAACAGGCATCGACGATCCCATCCCCTGAAGCGTAATCCATCTGCTCGCGGTCGTTAACGCGCATTTTCACCGTGGCGGCGGGAATGCCGTCCGAACTCGAGCTGACGTTCAGATAAAGCAGCTCGTAGCGGTCGGGCTGTCCCGGGACACGGAGAATCTCTTCGGCAACGATCGCCTCGATATCCTCGTCATAAACATTCTTTTTCTTGTCCGCCAACTCTTTGAAACGCAAAAAGGCGCGGTTCATGTCCTCTTTACTCAAGTTAAAGCCCAAGAATTTGAGTCGCTCATCAAACGCGTGGCGCCCCGAGTGCTTGCCCATCACCAGCCGGTTCCCCGGAATGCCGATCGATTCCGGCGTCATGATTTCGTAGGTTTGCTTGTGCTTGAGAACACCGTCCTGGTGAATTCCCGCCTCGTGCGCGAAGGCATTGTCCCCGACAATGGGCTTGTTGATCGCAATCGGAATACCCGTCACCTGAGAAACCAAACGCGATGTCGGATAGATTTGCTCCGTGATGATGTTGGTGTCGAGATCCAGGTAGTTCTTTCGCGTCCGCAGAGCCATCACGACCTCTTCCAACGACGTGTTACCGGCGCGCTCGCCGATCCCGTTAATGGTGCATTCGATTTGTCGGGCGCCGTTGTGAACCGCCGCCAGCGAATTCGCTACGGCAAGCCCCAAATCATTATGACAATGAGCGCTCCAGGTCACCCGATCGCCTCCCGCGGTCCTTTCGATCAGATTACTGATCAAGGCGCCGAACTCGGACGGAATCGCATACCCCGTCGTATCCGGAACGTTGATCGTCTTGGCGCCCGCTCGGATCACCTCCCGAAACAGCTGAATCAGAAACTCCGGATCGCTGCGCGAAGCATCCTCGGCGGAGAACTCGATGTAATCGATATAGTTCCGAGCATGGCTGACGGCTTTGACCGCGGCTTCCAGCACCTGTTCCCGCGACATCCTGAGCTTGTGCTTGAGATGAATATCGGAGGTCGCGATAAAGATATGGATTCCCGGGTTTTTAGCCTGCTCGACGGCTTTTAGCGCTCTATGGATGTCCCCTTCTTGAGAGCGCGCGAGACTCAAGATTCTCGGCCGGCTGACCTCTTTGCTGACACGGACCACGGACTCGAAATCACCTTCCGAAGAGGCGGCAAAACCGGCCTCGATGACATCGACCCCGAGCTTTTCAAGCTGCCGGGCAATCACAACCTTTTGTTCAACGGTCATGCTGGCGCCCGGAGATTGCTCGCCGTCCCTGAGCGTTGTGTCGAAAATATGAACCACATTAGTCTCGCTACCTGCTTGTGACATGGATCTCCTCCGTTCCTCGGCTATCGCTTACCCAAAAAATGAAAACTCCCGCGGCCAAGCCAGCGGGAGTATCATCGACGACACGTGAGAGGCGAAACTAGCGAAGCGCGGTCGCCCTTTGGCGTCTCTTCTCCCGCTGGTGTCCATAAGTCGTTAAACACCATAAGAGAGGTCCGGATAAGGTATATAACAGAACGATCGTGAAAAACATGATTTGCGGCGCGGCCACGATAAGTTTGACGAGGATGATAGCACAAACCAACTTCCAAACGGAATGCCGCTTTCTAAGGTCTGCGCTCTTCAAGCTCAAATAATGAAAGTTACTGACCATCAAGGCTGCCAATCCGTAGATCACCAGCAGCAGGATGATCGGCTTGTTGGGAGCCCCCTCCCCGCCCAAAAAATCGTAGAGGAACACCGTCGAAACCACCATTTCCGCCGCCGCCGGTATGGGCAGCCCTACGAAGTGGCTTTTTGCCGAGTTGCGGGCCTGAACGTTGAACCGCGATAACCGCAGGGCGCCGCAGAGCACATAGGTGCAGGCGGCCAGCCAACCCCAGTTCCCCCACGGCACCAGTGCCCAGAAATAGACCAGGATGGCGGGAGCCACGCCAAATGAGACCAGGTCGGCCAATGAGTCGAATTCCACACCAAACTGGCTGGTCGTCTTGGTCAAGCGCGCCGCGTAACCATCCATCCCGTCGAGGATATGCGCAAAGATGATAAACAGGGCTGCTTGAACGTATCGCCCATTAAAGGTGGACACGATGGAGAAAAATCCGCAGATGAGATTGCCCGCGGTGAAAAGGCTCGGGATCAAGTAGACCCCCCTTTTCAGTTTCTCCGCCGGCATTCTCTGCTTCAGCGGGACTCGCGTTTTGACCCGGCGCTGTAAAAGCCGGACCCTCCCGGACGGAAGCTGTTCGGGTTGTTGAGCATTCATGTCGCTCATACAAACCTCCCTATGACGGTCTCTCCGCCGCGCACTCTTTGCCCCTCCACCACATCGACTCGCGATCCGTTCGGAAGATAGACATCGGTCCGAGATCCAAACATAATCAAACCAAATCTTTCGCCGCGGGCCAAATTATCCCCCTGTTTAACGCGGCAAACGATGCGCCGGGCAAGCACACCGGCGACCTGAACCACTCCGACGGCTCTCCCCTGAGCATCGACCAGGGTCAAGGAATTGCGTTCGTTTCGCTCCGACGCTTCGTCCTTATAGGCGGCGAGAAATCTCCCCGGTTGGTAGCGGACCTGTTGGATCTTTCCCTCCACTGGCGTTCGATTGATATGCACGTCTAAAGGCGACAAAAATATGCTGATCCGAGTCGCCGCCTCCACACCCCCTCTCTCTCCAAGGGCGGCGACGCTCACGACCTTTCCGTCCGCCGGCGCAACGATGAGACCTTCTCCGACGGGCGGAATGCGCTCCGGGTCTCGAAAGAACGCCGCGACCGCGAGGGCCAGCAGCAACGAAATAACCCCGGTCGCCGTCCAGCCGGCGGCAAAAGTAACCATCGACAATACCGCCACCGAAATAATAATAGGATAACCTTCCTTTGCGATCGCCATGGGACCTGTTCCTGCCGCACCTCCACGGCAACCCGGAAACAGTCTTTAATTTTTGCTCTTGTCGACCAATCGGTTCTGAGCGAGCCAGGGCATCATTTCGCGCAGCCCTTCCCCGACTTTCTCCAGAGGATGGTTCGCAGCCTGTTTGCGCAATTCGGAAAAATGCGGCATGCCGCATCGGTATTCGTCGATCCATTCTTCGGCAAACCTTCCCGATTGAATATCCGTCAGCAAAGTCTGCATGGCCTGCCGGACTTCCGGCCCGATAACCCTTTTCCCCCGCGTGAGATCTCCATACTCCGCCGTATTGCTGATCGAGTAGCGCATATTGGTCAAACCGCCCTCGTAGATCAAATCCACGATGAGCTTGACCTCGTGGACACATTCGAAATACGCCATCTCAGGGGGATAGCCCGCCGCCACCAGGGTTTCATAGCCCGCCTGGATCAATGCCGTCAGACCGCCGCATAGAACCGCCTGCTCGCCGAAGAGGTCTGTTTCGGTTTCATCTTTGAAAGTCGTTTCGATCACGGCGGCTCTGGCACCGCCAATCGCGCTCGCATAGGCCAGTCCGACCTGCTTCGTGTCGTGGGACGGATCTTGCTCGACTGCCAACAGGCAAGGGACGCCGCGCCCTTTTTGAAACTCGCTGCGCACCAGATGGCCCGGGCCTTTCGGGGCGACCATGAATACGTTAACCCCGGCCGGCGGTACGATTCGTTTGAAATGAATATTGAATCCGTGGCCAAACGCGAGATATTTGCCGTTCTCCAATCCAGGCCTGATTTCGTTTTCATAAGCCTCGCCTTGCAATTCGTCAGGCAAGAGGACCATGACGATATCTGCGGCGGCGGCAGCTTCAGCGGTTCCCAAGATCTTGAGCCCGGCGTTTTCCGCCTTGGGCCATGACCGACTTCCTTTTCTCAGGCCCACGACAACATCGATCCCCGAATCTCTCAAGTTGTTGGCATGCGCGTGGCCTTGGCTGCCATAACCCAGAACCGCCACTCGTTTGCCTTTGAGACGCCCCAGATCCGCATCTCGATCATAATAAACTTGCATCGAACCCTCGCTACGAGCTATTTTATCAAGATTTTAGGTTTTTAATAGAGCCGGCTCACGCCGCGGGGAAGCTGTGGTCTCGCGCGCAATAGCGATCCGGCCGGTGCGCACAAGCTCCTTGATTCCGAGGGGCCTGAGCATGTTGATGAGAGCCTCCACCTTATCGACGTCGCCGGTAATTTCGAGCGTATAAGTCGTCGGCGAAGAGTCCACGATTTTCGCCCGAAAGATATCGGCGACCCGTATTGCCTCGTCTCGATGCTCGGGCTTGGTGTGGACTTTAATCAGCGCGGTTTCTCGATCCAGGAAATGAGTTTCCGTGAGGTCCACGACTTTGAGAACCTCCACGACCTTGTTTAGCTGCTTCATGATCTGCTCAATGATCGGATCATCGCCGACGGTGACGATCGTGATCATCGAAGTGGTCGGATCCAGGGTCGGTGCTACGGAAAGACTTTCGATATTGTAACCGCGAGCGCTAAACAGGCCGGCGACTCTCGCCAGCACGCCGAATTTGTTTTCAACCAGAACCGATATGATGTGTTCCATTCGCTAACGAAATCAGGCAGGAAGAACCCCCTCCCCCTCGTCCACCTTTCTTTTGTGCGGCCCCCCTTTCCGGGCTTGAATCAGCTCCGGCGGATCCTCAAGCATCATTTCGTGATGGGCTCCGCCGGCTGGAATCATCGGATAGCAATTTTCAAACGGATCGGTATGGATATCCATCAGGACCGGCCCTTTATGCTTCAATCCTTCCTTGAGCGTCGGCTCGACTTCGGCCGGTTTTTGGGCGCGTAGGCCAAGGACACCGTAGGCTTCCGCCAATTTCACGAAATCCGGCAAGTTTCCCAAATAGCTCGCCGAGTAGCGGCCTTCGTAAAACAGATCTTGCCACTGGCGAACCATGCCGTGGTAGCGATTGTTCAGCAACACGATTTTGACCGGCAGCTTGTGCTCCGCCGCTGTCGCCAGTTCCTGCAGATTCATCTGAAAACTGCCCTCACTCGTGATGCAGAGAACCAACTTTTCGGGAAATGCCTTTTGCGCACCGATCGCTGCCGGAAAGCCAAAACCCATTGTTCCCAAACCGCCGGATGTCAACCACGTCCGAGGCTTGTTGCCTTTGAAATACTGCGCCGCCCACATTTGGTGCTGGCCGACGTCGGTCGCAACAATCGCTTCGTGCTTGGTCAACGCATATAGTTTTTCGAGGACAAATTGTGGCTTGGTAACTTTGTCGTCCTGCTTGTAAACTAGCGGATGAGCCTTCCGCCAATCTTCGACCTGCTTGATCCACGGGGCCCGCATCGCTTTCAGTTCCGCCCGATTGCCGTCCATCGAGCGCAACAGCACATTCAATTGCCGCAGCACGGCCTTGACGTCGCCGACAATCGGAATATGCGCGTGAAAAGTCTTCTTGATCGACGTCGGATCGATGTCGATATGAATGACTCGCGCCTCGGGACAAAATTCCGACAGCTTTCCAGTCACCCGATCGTCAAAGCGGGCGCCGATCGCGATCAACAAGTCGGCGTGGTGCATGGCCATGTTGGTCCAATAGCCGCCGTGCATCCCCAGCATTCCGAGCGACAACGGGTGCGTGCCGGGAAAGCTGCCGAGTCCCATGAGCGTCATCGTGACGGGAATCTGCGTAGCTTCCGCCAACTCGAGAATCTCGGCGGCGGCATCTGAGAAAATGGCTCCCCCGCCGACGTAGATCATCGGTTTTTTCGACTTCAGGATCTCTTCCGCGGCCTGCTTGATCTGATGTTTGTTGCCATTGACCGTCGGATTGTACCCGCGCAAGCTGACCTTGTCAGGGTATTTGAACTCGGCCTTTTCCGTGCTCACGTCTTTGGGAATATCGACCAGAACGGGGCCGGGCCTGCCGCTCGTCGCGATGTAGAACGCTTCTTTGACGATTTGCGCGAGATCCCTGACATCTTTAACCAGAACGTTGTGCTTCGTACAGGGACGGCTGATACCGACGTTGTCCGCTTCTTGGAAGGCGTCGTTGCCGATCAAATTGGTCGAGACTTGGCCGGTAAAGGCCACTAGAGGAACAGAATCCATGTAGGCGTCGGCCAATCCCGTGACGATATTGGTCATGCCGGGGCCGGAGGTCACCAGCACCACCCCCGCCCTACCCGTAGCCTTGGCGTAGCCCTCCGCCATGTGGGCTGCCCCCTGTTCATGGCGCGTCAAAACCAGCTCAATATCTTTTTGCTGGCAAAGGACGTCAAATATTTTTAAGACGACACCGCCGGGCAGTCCAAAAACGGTCTTAACTCCTTCGTGCCGGAGCGACTCGCAGAAAATTTCGGCGCCGGTCTTTTTCATCGCGACTCCTAGAGGATCGCTCCACGCTGGCGGTATCGTCCGAGGATCTCCATGATCTTGTCTTTTCCGACGAGCTTCAGTTTTTGCAGCCGC
The DNA here is from genome assembly GCA_035762645.1 of Binatia bacterium. Lineage (GTDB taxonomy): Bacteria > Desulfobacterota > Binatia > UBA9968 > UBA9968 > DASTOD01. The sequence continues at coordinate 35,150 of DASTOD010000192.1, forward strand.
TTCATTTCCACTTCTTCATCCGGCGAGAGTCGGTGTTTGTGATGAAATTCCGAGAGCTTCTTTTCCAGCTCTTGATGCTCTTCATAATATTTTTTCAGCTCTGAATCCTTATCCAAAAGAGAGACGATGGCCTGTTCTTCTCTACTCTCCATGAGCGAGCCTCCTTTGAGTGTTATGAAGTTTCTGAGCGGGAAGTCAATCTATCGTACAGGTGTATTTTTGTCAACGCGGCATTCGCCAGCGGGTTCAATGAGTTACAAGAAAAAATCGCTCTTCGTTTCGGCGTCTGGAGGACGCACATAAAACGGCACCAGAGAGCCCAAATCATCGCCGCCGTGATCCTGCAAGCGACGTTCACCCAAGCGCGCCACCATCGCCGCTGGCGTCGGACGGGTTTCGTCGAAAACAAAATGGGCCCGGCTCCCGAAGGCATCCAGAAGCAAGCGCTGATAGAGTCTTGCGCCGTTTCCGATGAACAGCCAGGAGGGCTCCGTACCCAACGTTTGAACTTGCTCGACCACGCCTTCAGCGGGGACAAGAAGATCTTCGGTCACGCCCGTCAAGGACTCACCCGCCTTGTGAAACAGCCGAGCATAAACTTGCTTTTTCCCCGCGTCCAAAAGCGCGCAGACCCAACCCGCGTAATCGACAGCGCGCGCCGCAGTCGCGAGCAGCGTCGGAATCCCCACCACAGGAAGGGCAGTACCATAGGCGAGCCCCTTGACCGTGCTCAACCCGATGCGCAGACCGGTGAAAGAGCCTGGGCCGATGGACACGGCGATCCCCCCCACGTCATTTAAAGAAACGCAGGCGGCATCGAGAAGCGATCCGACAAGCGGGAGAAGAGTCGCTCCGTGGTCGCTTCTGAAAACCTTTCGCGCCGAAGCATCTGCCGGCTCCCTGGATGGATCCATCCGCTCCGCAAGGATTTGCCCGTTCTCGATCAAAGCGACGCTAGCGAGGCATGTGGCGGTATCGATGCCGACAATCCTCATCCACCGACCTGCTTCTCAAAAAACCTGGCGATGTCGTTGTAGAAAGCGTAAACCATCAGAAGCATCAACAGAAAAATTCCGACCTGCTGGGCGACCTCGCGATGCCGGACGGCGACCGGCCGGCCGATGACGGCCTCGATCGCAAAAAACAATAGATGCCCACCGTCGAGCACCGGGACCGGCAGAAGATTGAGAATTCCAAGGTTGATACTCAGAATAGCGAGGAAGCCTAAAAAACTGCCGAGCCCCTCTTGAGCTTGCTGCCCTGCCATCTGCGCGATCAAAATAGGACCACCGAGGTTGCGCGGCGATACATCTCCCTTGATCATCTTGTAAAGCGCCAGGAGCGTAAGTCTGGAGTACTCATAGGTTTGCTGGAAGGCCCTGACAATGGCCAAACCGGGATCGCCTTTTTCGATCGACACCTGACCGCCGATGCCGATCATCCATTCGTCTCTTCTTTCGCCAAAAATATTTTTTCCCTCTTTTTTAGCGGGTTGGACCTCGACTGTCATGTCCTGATCTTGCCTGCGAATTTGCAGCTTCAGCGGCTGGCCCTGGCTTTCCTTGATGCCTTTGGAGAGCGCTTCCCAGTCCTTGACCGGTCTGCCATTCAGAGCCACAATCCGATCGCCGCTCCGTATACCCGCGCGCTCCGCAGGCGATCCCGGTTCCACGCTTCCGATCTGGGTCGATAGCACCGGAACACCGTAAAAAAGAAAAACCAGCATCAACAAAACAACGGCCAACAGCAGATTGAATCCGGGGCCGGCCGCGACAATGGCCATGCGCTTCAGGAGTCCTTTATGCGCAAAGGACCTCTCGATGTCCGCCTGCTGGACTTCCTGATCCGGGTCTTCGCCGACCATTTTGACGTATCCGCCCAACGGAAACGCGCTGAGCGCGTATTCCGTCTCGCCCTTTTTCTTGACCCAGATTTTCGGCCCGAAGCCTACCGAGAAAGTTAACACTCCCACCCCCGACCATTTCGCTAATAAGAAATGGCCGAACTCGTGGATCACGATGAGAATCCCGAGGCCGACGATCGCTGCGACGATTGAATAAATCACGTTCTCCATTCATTTGCTCCTTCGGTGACCGTTAGTGTATGAGCGATAACGCTTTTTCCCTCGCCCATCGATCGACTTCCAGAATTTCATCCACTTCGCGGGGATGCTTCGGTGCGTGCCGCTGCATGGTTATTTCAATGATGCGGTGGATGCCGCGGAATCCAACTCGACCGTCTAAAAAAGCCGCCACCGCGATTTCATTGGCGGCGTTCAGCACCGCCGGCATACTACCGCCTGTTTTCAGCGCGTCATAGGCCAGCTGTAATGCCGGATACCGCTTTTTCTCGACCCGTAGAAAGTTTAACTCACTATGTTGTGTAGGTTCTAGAGGCTTCCATGTGCCCTTCAACCTGTGCGGGTATGCCAGCGCATACGCTATGGGTATCCGCATATCGGCAATCCCGAGTTGCGCGATAATGGATCCGTCCTGGTAGCGCACCATGGAGTGAACAACGCTTTGGGGGTGGATAACGACATCGATTTGGCTGGGCTGAATGTCGAACTCCCAACGCGCTTCGACGACCTCGAGGCCTTTATTCATCATCGTCGCAGAATCAATCGTGATCTTCTGCCCCATCTTCCAGTTCGGGTGCTTGAGCGCCTGTTCGACGGTCACTTTGGCTAGCCGATTCAAGGGCGTGCGCAAAAACGGCCCGCCGGAAGCGGTCAGGATGAGCTTGTCCACCTCGTCGCGGCGGTTACCCTGAAGACATTGAAAAATGGCGCTATGCTCGCTGTCTACCGGCAGCAATCGAACGCCCTTTTCTTTCGCCGCATTAATAATCATTTCTCCCGCCATGACCAGAGTTTCCTTATTGGCCAGAGCGATTTCCTTTCCCGCCTTCACGGCTCTCAACGTGGGCACGAGTCCGGCGCCGCCGACAATCGCGGCGAGGACGATTTCGACTTCGTTGGCGATGGCAACCTCGGCGGCGCCCCGCTCTCCCCAAAGGATCTCAGGCCGCCTTTTTCCCAACATTTGAGCCAAGCGCGGCACGTCTTCGGCGTCCTTAATGGCGACACATTGGGGAGAAAACTCTCTGATCTGCGCCGCGAAGCGCTTGAGATTGCGGCCGGCCACCATGCCGTGAATTTTAAACCGCTCCGGGAATTGGCGCACCAAGTCGAGTGTGCTCATCCCGATAGAGCCCGTCGAACCGAGCAGCGCGATGCTTCTCATGGATGAAACAGTTTAAGATAAGTCGTCGTAACTACGGCAGGAAACACCAAACTGTCCAGTCGATCCAACAGACCGCCGTGGCCCGGCAGCAAGGCCCCTGAATCTTTGACGGCGAAGGCGCGTTTAAGCCACGACTCGAACAGGTCGCCCAGCTGTCCCAGAAGACCGAGCATCAGTGAGAGCGCGAGAATTTCCACCCCGGACCAATCGGGTATCAAGAATTTTGCCGCGCCCCATCCGGCGATTAAACTCCCTGCGACGTATCCGCAGGCTCCCTCGACCGTCTTACCGGGACTCAACTCCGGGGCCAGTTTGCTCCTGCCGAATCGTTTACCGACTGCGAAAGCAGCCGTGTCGCCCGCCATGATCACCGCAAGAACGAAAAAGACCCATGCCCGGCCATTGGGCAAACGGAACAGCAAAACCCAATGAGGCAACAAATAGCCCAGATAAAAGGCGCCGAGAACCGTCCAGGCCAGATGGTTGAGCTTCTCCTCAAGCCTACCCCCGAGAATCAGATACGTTGAGAAAAGCCCGACAAGCGAGAAGCCGAGACCGATTTCCGATGCCTCGGGGGCGGGCAAAACGACCCACAAGAACAAAAGGATGCCGAACAGCACACCTAAAATCTGTTCCCTGCCGCAGCCCGGAAGCGTCATCACGAAGTACTCGCGCAGCGCGCCGGCGGTGAGGAGCAAGAGACTTCCCGTAAACAGCCACGGTTCGCCCCAGCCGACTAAAAAAATCAGCAGTGGAACGGCGACCAACGCGGTCGCGACCCTCGACCTAAGGTTGGGTTCCACTGACCTCCATCGATAGCCCCGGAGTTGAGAGTTGCTCGTCGGTCCTGCCGAAGCGCCGGCGCCGCCGTTGGAATTCGAGGAGCGCCTGCAGATATTCTTGCTCGCGAAAGTCCGGCCACAGAGTGGGCGTAACATAAATCTCGCTATAGGCAATTTGCCAAAGATAAAAATTACTCAGGCGCAACTCGCCGCTAGTACGGATCAACAAGTCCGGATCCGGCACGCCGGGGTTGTCCAAATGGGCCTCGATGACGCGCTCGTCGATTTCTTCGGGATCACAACGCCGCCCCCGCACTGCCACGGCGACTTTCTTTACCGTTCGCACGATTTCGTCTCGCCCGCTATAGCTCAAGGCCAAAATGACCGTCATCCGGCAATTCGCGCGTGTCAAGTCTATCACACGCTCCAGCGTGCGACGAACGCTCACAGGCAACCGGTCGCGGTCCCCGATCGCCAGCAGCCGTATGCCATACCGCATCATCTTCGCTTGTTCGGCGGCTAGATAGTGTTCTAGAAGTCCCATCAGCGCGTGGACTTCGTTTTGCGGCCGCAACCAGTTCTCCGTCGAAAAGGCGTATAGCGATAGAAACGGAATGCCAATTTTCCGGCTCATTTCGACAATCACACGGACCGAAGTCTTGCCGCGGCGGTGGCCCTCGATGCGGCTCTTGCCGCGCGACTGAGCCCAGCGTCCATTGCCATCCATAATAATGGCAACGTGTCTGGGCAACCGGCTTTTGTCCAGGCCCCTCAAGTCCATCTTGGGCACCTTGCGATCAGGCTCATGGTACGATCAGCGGTTCGGCCTGTGGGATTTCGTGGATAACCGAAGTGTCACCTAACAGGATTCAGGGGGCGGGGTCGAGACCGAAAAGGGGTTTAAACCTCCATCACCTCGTCTTCCTTCGCTTTGACGATCTTTTCGATCCGGCTGATGTATTCATCGGTGACTTTCTGAATTCGGTCCTGTCCGTGCTTTGCCTCATCGGCCGTCACTTGTTTCTTCTTTTCGGCGTCTTTGAGATGCTCGATGGCGACCCGGCGATGATTGCGAACTGAAACGCGAAACTCTTCGGCGATCCTTTTGACGTGTTTGACAAGCTCTTTGCGCCTTTCCTCGGTCAATTGGGGAATCGGAACACGAATAATTTTACCGTCATTGTTCGGAGTCAGCCCCAGATCGGACTTTAAGATCGCTTTCTCGATATCCCCCAAGGCGCCGCGATCGTAGGGCTGAATAACCAGCAGACGAGCCTCCGGCGCGCTGAGCGTGGCCAACTGGTTCAAGGGCGTCGTCGCGCCGTAGTAGTCGACCACAATGTGCTCCAGTAGAGCCGTGGACGCTCGGCCCGTCCGGATTTTGGCCAATTCCTTACGAAGAGCGCCGACCGACTGATCCATTTCTTTTTGCAACTGAGTGAAGATCGCTTCGTTCATCGTTTCCCCGCGCTAACCAGCGTGCCGATAGACTCGCCTGAAACCACGCGCTTGATGTTGCCCTTTTCCATGATGTTGAAGACGATGATCGGCAGATGGTTGTCCATACAAAGTGAGATTGCCGTCGAATCCATCACCTTTAACTCCCGATTCAGGACTTCGATATAACTCAACTCTTCGAACTTTTTCGCCCCTTCGTACTTGAGGGGATCCGCGTCGTAAACTCCTTCCACCTTGGTTGCCTTGAGAATGACTTCCGCGCCGACCTCCATCGCTCTGAGGCTGGCCGTCGTGTCCGTGGTGAAATACGGGTTGCCGGTGCCACCGGCGAAGATGACCACCCGCCCTTTTTCCAAATGCCGCGTGGCACGCCGCCTGATGTAAGGCTCCGCGACCTGGCGCATTTCGATGGCGGATAATACCCGGGTCGAAACACCCAATTTCTCCAGCGCATCCTGTAGCGCCAGGCTATTGATCACCGTGGCCAACATGCCCATGGTATCCGCGCTGGCGCGGTCCATGCCAATCTCGCTTGCTACCGCCCCTCGAAAGATGTTCCCGCCACCGATGACCAAGGCCAACTCGCAGCCCATTTCCTTGACCTCTTTGATTTCCTGCGCAAACGCCTTTACCGTGCCGGCGTCGATGCCGAACTGCTGCGGCCCGGCAAACACCTCTCCCGTTACTTTGAGGATGATCCGTTGGTATTTCGGCGTACCGTTGTTCATGCGGCTTGGCGGATCCAAGTCAGTCCTTCGGAACGTCTTCTCCGAGATGATAACGGGCGAATCGCCTCACTTGAATGTTTTCCCCTAAACGAAAGATCGCATCATTTATGATGTCCGAGACTTTGCGGTCCGGGTCTTTGATAAAGGATTGCTCCAACAGGCATACTTCGGAAAAGAAGCGCTCCATCTTGCCCTCGACGATCTTGTCTACGATTTTCTCGGGTTTTCCAGACTCCAGGGCCTGCCGGCGATAAATCTCGCGCTCTTTTTCCAGTTCCTCCGCCGACGCCTCCTCCGGCCGAACATAGCGCGGGTTGGCAGCCGCGATTTGCATCGCGATATCTTTCACCAGCGTTTGAAACTCGGCAGTTCGGGCCACAAAATCAGTTTGACAATTGACCTCTACCAGGACGCCAATCTTGCCGCCCGGGTGAACATAGGCTCCCACCGCCCCGTCGGCCGCGATCCGTTCCGCCTTCTTGGCCGCTGCCGCCAAACCTTTCTGACGCAGGTAGTCGACCGCTTTGTCGAGGTTGCCACCGGTTTCCGCCAATGCTTTCTTACAATCCATTATCCCCGCACCGGTTTTCTCCCGTAACTCTTTAACCGTCGCCGCACTGACTTCCATGGAAACTAAGCTCCTCCCGCCATCGAAGTTTCGCTGATTGCCGTTGCGGATTCGGTTGTGAGCTCGGTCTGAGCTTTCTCGTCCGCTTTGCCTTTCACCAGGGACTGCTCATAGAGGCCCTTGCCTTCGATGACCGCGTCCGCTATGGCCGCACAAAACAGTCGAATCGCCCTTATCGCATCATCGTTGCCAGGAACCTTGTAGTCCACCATATCCGGATCACAGTTGGTGTCGATCACAGCAATCACCGGAATACCGAGTTTTCTCGCCTCTTTTACGGCAATCTCTTCCTGCTTCGGATCAACCACGAAAATGGCGTCAGGGAGCTTGCGCATGCCCTTGATTCCGCCCAGCGATTGCTCCAATTTTTCTTTTTCTCGTTTGAGACCGAGCATTTCCTTTTTCGTGAGAGCTTCGACGATCTTCGGGTCATTTTCCATCTCTTCGAGCCTTCTCAAGCGCTCGATGCTCTGGCGAATGGTCGCAAAGTTCGTCAGCGTACCGCCAAGCCAGCGATTATGAACGTGAAACATCCCGCAACGTTCGGCTTCTTCCCGGATGGCCTCTTGCGCCTGCTTTTTGGTTCCAACGAAGAGAATATGGCCTCCGGCGGCCGCCAAATCACGTGCCACGGCCTCAACGTCCTTAAACATCGCTACTGTCTGCTGCAGATCAATGATGTGAATGCCGTTGCGAGCGCCGAAGATGTAAGGCTTCATCTTCGGATTCCAACGGCTCGTTTGGTGCCCAAAATGGACCCCCGCCTCCAAGAGTTGCTTCATGGATATTTCCGTCATCGTATTTTCTCCTTTGGTTAGTCCTCCCCTCGCTTCATTTCCCTCCCGCACCTAAGACGCAAGGCACCGCGCGAGGGATCAGAAAGGGTGCGAATTTACAACAGAACAGTTCGGCTTTGTAGCAGCAGCCGGCTAACGATAGCCTGATAAAAGTACTGAGAATTGACGGCACAGGACACCTTGCGCTTTTAACAAAGATCGGCGTGCGGCGCAAGGTGGATCGGGTGGAACAGGAAGAGGATTTACTGGTTCATAGACTCGAGAAATTCCTTATTGTTCTTGGTTCCGCGCATCTTGTCCAGCAAAAATTCCATCGCCTCAACGACGCTCAGCTGGGACAAGACCTTGCGCAGAATCCAAATCCGGTTGAGGTCTTCCCGCGAGATCAACAATTCCTCTTTTCTGGTTCCTGACTTGTTGATGTCAATAGCCGGAAACACTCTCTTATCCATGAGCCGGCGGTCCAGATGGACTTCCATGTTACCCGTGCCTTTAAACTCTTCGAAAATAACTTCGTCCATTCGGCTGCCGGTGTCGATCAAGGCTGTGGCAATAATCGTGAGACTGCCGCCATCCTCGATATTTCTTGCTGCGCCGAAGAACTTTTTCGGTTTGTGCAGCGCATTGGAGTCGACGCCGCCGGAAAGAATCTTGCCGCTGGGCGGAACGACCGTGTTGTAAGCGCGGGCCAATCGCGTGATGCTATCGAGCAGAATCACGACATCCTTGCCGTGCTCGACCAGGCGTTTGGCCTTTTCAATTACCATTTCCGCCACTTGGACGTGCCGCGTGGCCGGCTCGTCGAAAGTGGAACTGATGACCTCGCCGTCCACTGACCGCTGCATATCGGTCACCTCTTCGGGACGCTCATCGATCAACAGTACAATCAGAATCACCTCTTTATGATTATGGGCAATGGCTTTGGCAATATGCTGCAACATCATGGTTTTGCCCGTGCGCGGGGCCGCCACGATCAGGCCGCGTTGGCCTTTGCCCACCGGGGTCAGCAGATCGACGATGCGTGTCGTGTAGTCTTCCGGCTGATACTCGAGGCGTAACCGTTCGTTGGGATACAGCGGAGTGAGGTTATCAAAGAGGATCTTTTCTCGCGCCTTTTCCGGATCCTCATAGTTGATGGACTCGACCTTGAGCAGCGCGAAGTAGCGTTCCCCTTCCTTAGGGGGCCGGATGTGCCCTGAAATGATGTCTCCGGTTCGAAGATTGAAGCGGCGGATTTGACTCGGCGAGACGTAGATGTCATCCGGACCGGGCAGGTAGTTATAATCGGGGGCGCGCAGGAATCCGAAACCGTCCGGGAGAGTTTCCAAAACTCCCTCCCCGTAAACGTGGCCATTTTGTTCCGTTTGCGCCTGCAGGATCGCAAAAATCAGCTCCTGTTTGCGCATGTTGGCGGCTCCCTCGATATTGAAGTTCTTGCCGATCAGCGCCAGATCGCTGATTTTCTTTTCCTTGAGAGCCTTAAGATTTAATCCGTTATCTTCCATGGCCTCCGGTTCGGCCGCTCGAGTTCTCCCACGAACCATACGCTATGCCTCTCCTTTCATGGGCTTGGGCGCTCCTCTGATGGGTTCGACGCTTTCACGCGAGTCAAAACGAGTTCTTCGCCGCTTCCTCTGAAATTTAAACGATCAGACCCGAAACACTCGGTGACAGAGAATTCACAGCGGAACAGGCCGGCACTCGCGGGCGTGACATATCAAAGCGACGGGATTGTGGACGCAGGTACAAATCTTTAATATTGAAATCCAATCAAATTCAGAACGGATATCGTGAACGATTTTACTGTGGGGATGAGCTCAAAGGAAATCGTCGAATTGACCAGTCGTTTGTCTATATAGTATTTAAATCCGCCTATCGTGTCAACCCCCTGGACGGAAGACGGCTTGCGCCCGCGCCGCAGGAAGACTCGGTTAAAGAGAGAGGCTCCAGCAATTTCTTCATATCCTCCGGCAACGGCGCCCAAAAGACCATTCGCTTGCCGGTCCGAGGATGAACGATCTCGAGCCGCTCAG
>DASTOD010000193.1:0-8979 GCA_035762645.1 Binatia bacterium
GCCTGGCTGGACCAGCACGGTCGGGCGGCTTGGCGAGACGAGATCCGGCTCATGATTGGGCACCACCACAAGATCCGCTCTTACCGCGGTCCCTCCGCCCCCTTTGTGGAGGCGACCCGCAAGGCCGATTGGATCGACGTCTCCTTCTGCGCGCTCCGGTTTGGCCTCCCCCGAACCTACGTGCGCGACGTTGCCACCACCTTCCCGCTCGACGGCTTCTATCCCCGTCCGGCGTGGCCGATGGTCGCCCGCTACGCGGCCCACAATCTCCGCCGGCCGATTCCCAACCTGCGTTGGTGACCCGTCCGACCGAGAAAAAGGGATATTCTGAAGTTTAGGCCTAACCTTCTCGTTTAGACCGACGCGGAATACGCGTGGTCGTCTAGTATGGATCGCTACTAAATCGTGCCGTAGGCAGATCCAAGATCGCTCGCGCGCCCAATACGAGAATTCGGATGAGATGAATGGTAAGATCTCAAAAACGCGAAGCCCGCCGACTACCTTTAATTCCTGGCAATTCTTACTTTGAACCAGCAGGTGGAGCGCCGAAAATCACCGCGGGAACTCCCTCGGGGCTGATGTTAGCCTGGAGAAGGACAAGCGGGGTGTCGCCAGGATTTCCCCACTGGTGAACCATGCCGTAAGGTTCAAACAGGGCCGTACCCGCCGGTTTGGTTTCCGTCGTTCCTTCGATCGTCATCGTTCCTGCTCCAGATATCACGTAGTAGAGCGCGCCGCCGGAGCGATAATGCGGCGGATTGGACGGCATTCGCGGCGGGAACGTGACACGGGTAAGTGTGAACTCGTAAGGACCCGACTTCAAGCTGGGTATCGGTGCCGTCGTCCGATATAGCTCGGTTACGACGGCGGGTGTTCCTACCACCACTTTCTCCAAGTCAGCTGTCGGTAGCAGCAGGAAGTGCAGGAACACGGCCGATTCCTTACTGGCCGCTTTCAGCGTAGCGCTCTCAGCCCGTCCGACGAACATCGCGTCGCCACTGCGTAGGGTTCGGCTGTCGCGGCTGGTCGTCACCGCTAGCATTCCAGACATTTGGAGGAAGAATCCGTTTGCTCCCCGAGAGCCAGTCGATTGCCCGGCCGGGATGCTCACGCGAAGCAGTTTGTAGTGCAAAGGTACGTCAATCACGGTCGGCAGCGCCGCACTCGCGAGGATGTTCCGGACAGGTGTGGGTTGTGTAGTGCTTGGCCCGGGACTCGTCTGTGCATCTGCAGGCGGTGTGGAAATTCCTGAACCCAGTGTCGCAATTATCAGAACAGGAATGATAGATAGTAAACTCATGGAATGTTCCTCCGAGCGTGTAGCTGTTGAGGATACGGATCGTGCTTGCTACGTAGCAGAAACTAGGCGTCTCCACAATTCGCAGCGCAGCGTTGCCGGTTTTCAGATGCCCCTTGTGCAGCCATAAGAGACTTCAGGAGGAATAGGGATTGGATTCGCAAACACGCTCCCATGGCTCATGATACCCAGAGGCCCAACAAAGGAAGTCAGATGAAGCTGATACGCGCTGGGCTCATCATCACCCTGACCATCGGCGTAGCCACGTCGCTGCCGGCTGCGGAGGCCCAGCAATCGAGGAAGATGTTCCGGGTGGGCGTCCTCTCTCCATCCGCCGATTCGTTCCTGAATGCCTTCAAGCAAGGGTTGCGCGAGCTGAACTACATTGAGGGACGGAACATCTTCCTGGAGTATCGATCGGCCGAGGGCCGAGTAGACCGGCTTTTCGAACTCGCCGCCGAGCTGGCGCGACTGAAGCTGGACGTTATCGTAACCATAACTTCGCCAGGTGTCCGGGCCGCGAAACAAGCGACCAGTACAATCCCCATTGTCATGGGCGGCGTTGACGATGCTGTTGAACAGGGATTTGTTGCCAGCCTGGCCAAGCCCGGCGGCAACGTTACCGGAACCTCATGGCTCAATCCCGAGCTAAGCGGCAAGCGGCTGGAGTTGCTCAAAGAGACTTTTCCAAAGGTTTCCCGAGTCGCTGTCCTTCGGGAAGCAATCGGCGGCGCAAGTTCATTAAGAGCGACAATAGACGCGGCTCGGGTGTTGGGGGTGCAGCTTCAAATCTTGGAGTTAAGAGATCCCAATGAGCTCAACAGCGCGTTTGCGGCGATCGCCCATGAACGAGCCGGCGCTCTCGATGTGCTGCCTGGACTGATGATCACAGCCTACATGCGCCAGATCGTGGATCTAGCGGGCAACGCCCGGCTGCCGGTGATCTTCCCGGATGGGCAATTTGTGGAATCCGGAGGTTTGATGAGCTATGGCCCGAACGTGTCCGATTTATACCGGCGGGCAGCTACTTACGTCGATAAGATTCTGAAGGGCGCCAAGCCATCGGAACTCCCGATAGAGCAGCCCACGAGGTTTGAATTGGTAATCAATTTGAAGACAGCAAAACAGATCGGAGTAACGATTCCACAGCCTGTGCTTTACCGAGCTGATAAGGTAATCAAGTGAGTGCCGATTTCTTTCATAGGTACTTGTAACTAGCGCTGCAGAAGTTTCCTCTGTTCATGGAGAAACCCATGTCAGCAAGGACGATGGGAAGTGGCGGGCAACGCGGCAGAAGTGTACGAACGTGAGCTGGTCCCCTCCGTTCAGAAATTTTCCTTAGCCCAGCTACACTGCGCCTCGCCGTGCATAGACGTTAACTCCTTGTACACCGAATTTCCGTGCAACAGACTCTTTCGAGGTTCCCCGAAAGCAATCGAAATGAGCGGTGACACAAGCATCTTCCAATCCAACCATTTTGAGCACATCGATCAGCTCTGTTTCCAACAGAGCCCCGGCGATTCACCCAGTCCAAAGGTCGATGTCCTTCCGAACCGGCTCCGAGAGTTCAGTGCCGATTATGATATCGGCCAAATAAAGTTGACCATCCGGCCGTAGCACTCGGGCCACCTCTCGAAACGCCTTGATCTTGTCGGGCGTTAGATTGAAGACACCATTCGAGATGACGATGTCAATGCTGTTGTCCTCCACGGGTAGCGCTGCCGCCTCGCTTTGCCGTATTTCTACCTGTGACAACCCGGCCGCCGTAGCGCCCGCACGTGCCTTTTCGATCATCGAACTCGTCATATCAACGCCAATAGCCTTTCCTGTTGGGCCTACTTTCTTAGCTGCGAGGAGCAGATCCATGCCCGCGCCACATCCTATATCCAATACAGTAACCCCGGCCGAAATGGGCCCAATCCGATGCGGGTTGCCAATACCTGCAAACGAAGCCGTCACCTCTTTGGGTAATGCTAGCAATTCATCCAAATTGTAGCCCAGGAACTCCGCTGCGTAATGCGGCCCTCTGTGGAAATGAAATTCGCCGTCTGGCTCAAGGGCCACACGGCCATAAATGCTCATGAGCTCGCGTTGCAGCCGTTGGGCATCAAAATCTCTGGGACACGTCAGCGCCATAAGTAGCCACCTCCTGTTCTAAAACTATCGGGTACAGAAAAACCTCACGCAGCATACCAGCTCCAGCCAAGCGATGATATACAAACGCCCGGCGGAGCATAGTCTGCCTTTTATGATTCATCGAACGAACCGGCACGCGGCCGTGCCTTTGCCTGCGACGCTCAGAGCTGCGCAATCATGGCAGCAGAATATTCTCACTTTCCTTAACTACGCCCCTTACTGGCTCGTCTCTGCCCGGCAGATGCCAATAATCCCTTTGTGGGCGGAATGGCAAGACCAAGAGATTCGAGAATTTATTGTCTTCTGGAGCCAGATACGCCGGCACGCCTATAACGAGATCCGATTGCCTCACGTTGAGCCTTAAGGTTCCATGTATCAGATCCCACCAGCGGAAAATTACCGAATAGTTTGAATCGGTCTCGTATTTTAGAATGGAATGATGAATGCCATGCATCCGAGGCGTGACGACGATTTTGTTCAGCCATCGCTCCACTGTTATGGGTAGACGCACGTTACTGTGGTGAAACATCGTGGCGGACTGGAAGGTCAATTCATATATAAAATAAGTGAACAAGCCTATTCCTAGTAGATAAATCTGAAGCGCTCTAAAACCTACGGAGTAAAGCACCTCGCCAAAGTGAAACCGGAAGGAGGTCGAGACATCCAAATCCGGGTCGACGTGGTGAACATTGTGAAAGCGCCAAAAGAACCGAAACGCGTGGTTAGCCCGATGCCAGTAATAAAAAGTAAGATCCATCAGCAAAAATCCGAGGATAAACTCGGCACTGAATGGCAATGCAATAACGTGTAACAAACCGAACGACCCGTCAGAATTCCGTGATGCTAGACTAAGAACCACGGGGGCTACAACGTATGCGCCAGTTGCGAGGGCTAGCCCTGAAACACCAATATTGATCAGGAAACGCTTTGGTTTCGAACGTTTTGCATGGCGCAGCGAAAATCGGGTTTCGAGCATTAACAGCACCAAGAAGACGACGAACACGATAACACCGATGAGCGTGTTAAATTGGGCGACAAAGTCAGCCATCTTTAGTTTCTGGGAAGCTCGCAGTCGAGAATGAGCAAAACGTAAGTCCAACCGCTTACGCTTTACTCGTGCCAAGATAGCATGTTACGAGTTTCCTGATTTAAACTGCTCTTTCGGAAAAGTGGCTGTCGCTAGGACCCCACCGTCGACCACCAGCGGGTGACCATAGATAAAGTCGGAATCATCGCTCACGAGAAAAAGAGCCGCTTTGGCTTGGTCCCCTGCGGTTCCCAACCGGCCCGCGAGGTTCTCGAATGGCCGGTTGCCGGCCACATCGTCATCCATTCCCACCGGCGAGCCGGAACGGTTCGGCACAACGCAGTTCACTCGAATTTTATAGGGCGAGAGCTGTACGGCCATCGCTCGGCTGAGATTGATCACGCCGCCCTTGGCAGCGGCATAAGCAATTCCATCTGTTCGGCCAAGCATTCCCGAAGTCGAGCCGAAATTGACAATCTTGCCTCCCCGACCCTGCTTCGCCATTTGCGCGCCGACGTGCTTAGCGACCAAGTATGGTCCCTTGAGGCTGACCGCGATCACTCTGTCGAATTCCTCCTCGGTGCTGTCGAGGATGGCGGCGCGATCGGTGATCGCGGCGTTGTTGACCAGGATATCGACGCCGCCGAAGCGCGCTACGACCTTCTTGACCATTTCTTCGACGTCGCTCGACTTCGCGACGTCACACACGACCAGCATCGCCTCGTGACCGGCTCCGACGATTTCGTCAACAACGGCCTGCCCGCGTCCTTCGTGCGTCTCAATAACGGCAATTTTCGCACCCTCCGAGGCAAACAGTTTCGCGATCGCCTTGCCGATATTTCTCCCCGCGCCGGTTATGATTGCGACTTGATCTTTTAGTTTCATATCAACTCCACCAAATAATTTTCGTTTCACTGACGCGTGAAAACTATCGGACGATCACGTGCTGTGTCAACGGAAAGCTTTTCGTCATCCGCTATCTATTTCGGCGCGAGACGCCGCCCTGCGGATCAGTTCGATCGTTCCAACACTCGCTCTTTCGGCAGCTCATATGTTTCTATAACAGACTGATTGGGACCATATCTTTTCAGCAAAACAATAATATCCTTGTCCATAAACACCGGCGCCCACGCTGGATCGAGGACGCGCCGGACTATAAACCGCTCGGCCCAGACCGAGCGATCCCGGTGATTGAAACATATCATGTTAAAGCCATACGTATGGCTCAGTTCTTGCCACTTTTCCTCGTCGATTTGAAGAGGAAAGTAGACATCGCTAAAAAAGGATGCAGGGTATGCTTCCGGGCGGTTATCGACAAAAACTCGGTGCCTCGGATACAGATGATAGATCAGATACCCGCCGACATCGTAATTGTTGAAGATGGGCCCCCGGATATTTTGCTTCAGTAAAAACTCCGCGGCAGCATGATTCGCCGGCTCTAAACCGATTCCGACCCGTCCCCGATGGCTACTCACGAAATAAATTGGGCTGATAGCGACCAAGCCAAATGCAATTGCGACCAGAGCGACAGAGACTCTGAGCAGCGTCCCTGGGGAGTCCTCCTTGCCTACGAGACCCTTCAGGTTCACTGCGGCCAGCGGTAGGGCAAAATAAGCAAAAAAAGCCAAATTTCGGATCGCCCACCATGCCATGGCGGAAAAGATCAAGCTCAAAACAAAGTTTCCCAGAGAGAGATTGGAGCGGTTCTTCACAATCGCATACAACCAGCTCAAACAGAGCAAGCCAAAGACAATTTCAAAGTAGGGGAGAGGAAGAAATCTGAAACCCGCGTTTAACACGGCCCGGATCGAGTAATTTTCGATAACCGGAAATTCATACTCCTTCAATATCAAAAACGGATAGATCGCTCCGGATATCCCGGCCGGATTTACACAGGTCGCCAACAGAGTCAAAACCAAAGTCCCTGCCAGCTTTTTGAGTCGTCGAACGGTGTCCTGCTCTTTGTTGTTTATGAAGTACGCAACCACCAATTCGAAAAGAAATACGGCGATGAGCACAACCCCTATGAAGAAATAAATGTGAAGGTTCACCCACAATATTTCGAGGATAGGCAGCAAGAAAAGCCAGCGGTCGCGGAGCGTACGAGATTTGTAGCCCCATAATACTTGGAGAAATAAACCACTAAAAAAATAACTGAAGACCTCGGGCCTCACCTCATGCCGAGTGATCAAAACCGGAATGACGATTACGGCTATCGGTGCGGCCAATGCAAAAGATGAATACTTGCAAGCGAGATTGAGGAATACAAGAAGTGTAGTGAGGGAAATGGCGATGAAAGCAACGGACAGTCCGGAGAAACCGGCGAAGCCTTCGATCAAATAGAAGACGACACCACTTCCCCAGTGATGATTGATGAAAAGGTAATCAGGATAGGCGAAAGAATAGAGGTTGGCGTTCGCTATCAGGAGCTTTTCGATAAACAACTCGCCATTTTTGAGATGGCGTCCGAGGTCTCCGAAGGTTAAGTTGATTTGAAGAGCAAGAAAGAACCCGTAGACCGACAAAATCGCTGCAATGATAAATAATCGAACCAGGAACGGCCGCTTTTCATCTGTTGGCTTCGGCAGATCCTGAGGTGGCCCGGCTCGCCGGCGAGCGGAACGTCTGTCGTTAGACGATCGGGGAAGCTTTGCCATTGTCGCGAAGAACAAGGGAGCACAGAATCGACAGAAGGGAGATCCTGACCCAAAACTGGGGCTCAAAAAAACGCGCTACAATCGAGACTGTCCGGTGTCATCAGGCTGTCATATTTTAAACTCTTCCGGCGCGCTCGCCGTGGCCACGTCGAAGGCGTTCAAGGTGCAAGCGAGCATGGCGTAGTAGCCGATCGTCGCGGTTAACTCCACCAGTCCGCGTTCGCCCAGGCGGGCGTACAAAGCCTGAAACGTCGATTCGCTCACGCGCCGGGAGCGCAGCAGCTCCTGGACATAGCTCACGATCTGCGCGTCCTCAACCGAGAACTCTTGCGGTTCCTTTTTTTGATGAATCGATCGAACCGTGTCGAGCGAAATCCCCGCCTCTGGCGCGTGCCCGACATGCGCCGCCCATTCGTGTTTACAGTCGAGCTCGCGCGCCGTGGCGAGAGCGGCCAGCTCGACGGTCCTGCGCTCCAATTGGGATTCAAAGCGAATGTAGGTGCCCAAGTGGGCCGTGCGTTCGGCAATCGTGGGGCTGTGCAGCAGCGCGGCAAACGGTCCGCCCACGCGGCCGCGGCTCTGGACGATCGCCTCATAGATGGGCTGGTGCTCGGGTGACAAGTCTTGCTTTTTTTCAATGATAGAAATTCTGGCCATGGCGCCTCCTTATCAAGTGAGCTTCTGCTTCAGCCAACGAGTGATCATTTCCTGGACTTCGTCATTGGCCTGGCCTGGCTTTCGGCCCATATGGCCGGCATCGGCGAAGATCCGAACGTCTTTGGGACTGCCGTGTTCCAGCAGTAGGTAGATATCCTCCACCGGATGTTGATCATCCAGCTTGCCATTGACGCAAAGCAGCGGCGCGCAGGGTTGATCGAGAATCCCCTGCGTGAGCAAGGAGAGCATCGGAGCGATTTTCAGGACCTCTTCCAAGGTTTTCACGCGAAAGATATAAGAGCGCGCGTCCAGCAAACTTGCCGGCCCCATCAAATACTGTGAAGCTTTCACCGTCAGCGCCGGCCGCAACCACGCTTCTTGGAAAGTATGATGGCAGCCCGCGCCCCAGTTGACGGCGCCGCGTAGTCTCTTGGCTTCGACGTGGGCAACTTTAGTGGCCCAGTAACCGCCGAAGCTGCCCCCCATCACAGCGACGCGCTTACCATCGATGTCTTGACGCGTTGCAAGATAATCCATAGCCGCGGAGAAGGTCCGCTCCGCCCGCGGCTCTTGGCCGAGGCAGGGATTTTCCCCCGCGCCCGGCATGTCGATGGTAAATGTTGCCAACCCTTCTCTGTGCAGCAGCTCGCTATTGCTTCTGCGATCTTCCTTCCATCCGTCCACGCCACCCCAATGCATCACGACCGGCGGCCGGTTCGTGCCGCGGGGAATCTGCAGGTAGCCGACTACCTTTTTACCTTCGAATGGAATCTCCACGCGCTCCAGCGGCGGATCGAGATAGGGCGCGGCTTTCATGAAGGTTCTGAGGGCGCCCTTGTAGCAGTTCATTTTTTCCGGGCTACTGGGCACGGGATAGCGGCCGATACGGTAGTACTCGTAGGCCTGGTAGTATGATTTCCCGGCCTCGTCCTTTTTTCCCAGCTTCTCCTGCTCGTCGGCGAGCGCTTCATGACGCATGCCGAGTTTTCCCCATTCAGCTCCCCATAGGTCCGGATCCAAGCTGGTCAAACGACCCAGCAGGGCCTGAACCTCTTCGGGAATAACCCGCTCGAATGGATTGACGCGTCCGGCGCGGCGCGCGATATCGTTTTTAATATCGTCGAGGCTACGGTTTTTTGCTTCCATATTGTCCTTTCGGGCGACCGGCCCGTCGCCCCTACTTACTTACTTGGCGCCCGGTTCAC
>DASTOD010000194.1:0-5502 GCA_035762645.1 Binatia bacterium
ATGGCAAATACTTCTCGAGATCCTTTGTCAGTGCTTGCTCCGCTCTATCAAGCGCGGTAAAGAACGCTCGCAGGACCGCCGGGTCGTAGCGCTCGTCCACCCACCACAACGTGTTGAACTCTCCGCTCATGATCTTTCTTAGACCCAGCTCTTCCGCCATGTAGATCTCGGGATCGAGCAGACTTGCCGCCTCCACTTCCTTGTTGAGCAAGACCTCGAGGCGCTTGCCATGCCCACCGACCGGGGCGATCTTGATATGCTCCAGGGGAAGATACTTCTCCAGGCGATACGGCACGTTGTAGTGACTGCCGGCCATGTAACCGACCGAGATAGGGACGTCTTTTAAGTCTTCGGGCTTCATGATCGAAGACTCCGGCCGGACAAAGATCGCGTGTCGGGGAATGCCGAAAGCGTCCGGCACAAATTTTCCCATACCCGCCCCCGCATTGCAGATGCTGCCCCAGGCGCAGGCGTTGGTGATGACCTGCTCCTTATCGAGAAACGGAATGTCCTGAGGGCGCTTCTTATACCCCTGTTCACCGTCTTGCCAGGCCCGCATCTTGTTGTGAACCACGCCCCAGAGCACTTCGACGTCCAGCCCTTGCTGTTCGAAAAAACCTTCCTCGAGACAAATCCACTCGTGAAGGCGCATGCCCGTAGGATGGATCTTGATCTTGGTCAGCGTTTTTGACTCCATAAAGTCTCCTCGGCAATTAAAATTTCAGCCATAGACGCAATGCAAGAAGTCTTGCCGAGCCGATAACACCATCCGCGATTCACGTCAACTCATCCGAGCCCGTTCCAGATAAGGCAAGAAACTCAACGTGCGCGGTTCCATTGGCTTCTCTCTTTTGGGCCGAAGCCAGGTCTGGTTTCGCGAAGGTTGAGCAAAGTCTTATGCGATGGGCCTGCGTTCTCTTTCTTTTCCTGAACCGCGAGGTTATATCCCGGACCCAAGACTAAAATATTGGGGCAGAATATTTCGCACAGCCGGATCTTCCAACGAGTAAACATTCATGCGAACCAGAGGAGGAATGTAAATATGGACCGAAACGGTCTTGCCACTAGCTGCTTGGAGGTTCGAGATCTGGTGTATTAGAGAGGTCTCCTCCACTCGGCTTTCTTCGATTGCATAGTCGGCAGAGCTCAGCGCTTTGATCATTCCATTGGCGGCCCTTCCAAACAGGCACTCGGTGAGCTCGCCTTGCAGAATTTTTATTCCGCCCAATGAGCCGGCATGGTCATGAATTGAGGAACGTTGGCCCGCATTCCAGCACATTACCATAATCTCGAAGTGGCGATCTTTATAGACCAGATTACGGGCATATCTTTTCTCGGAGAAAAGAGCGTGAGGTTGAATTTCCTCAGCGGTTACCACAAGCCGGTTGAGGATATCCTGCATTCTCGCCGGAGTAATCACGGAGCAGTCGCTCTTCAAAACGGTTATTAGCTTAGATAAAGAAAGGTCACCGCTCATCTACAAACCTTTCGCCCACCGACTCCTCCGTCTCCTCTGCTTTCCGCTCGATTCTTTCGACGAACTCTTCGTCCCCTAAAAACCGTTCAGCAGCGTGTGGGTTATCTCGTGCTATGTAGTTTTGTGCTTCAAAAGATCCGCTAACGCGGGGCGAGTCCAGCGTAGTTTCAAGATTTCAGGCCCCACCGGGCAAATGCATTGCGCACTTCCTCATCGGTGGCAAAGGCTCCACGGTCTGCCGCTGCGATTCCGAGCTCGACCGCTTTGCGAAAGCGAGCTTCCTCAATCACATCATCCCACGAAGCATCAGGCGGCAGCTCCTCAGCCAAGGCGTGCACTTTTTCCCGTATCGTCTCACTCGCTTTGCTCATAAAGTGTTTCCTTTTTAGCCGCTGCAGGATTGCCCTACAACGTTCGTAGGAACTTTCAGTAAAGTGATTATAGAAAGGACGGCGGGGTATAGCAAACCGGGCCGTCGGCCGTCCGACACAAACGATAAAGACTGCTAACCCTTTAACAAGATGCCGCGTTGACGGTCCTCATGGATGAGTCGTGAAATTCCATTGCAGCTTCCCTAGGCCTCGAAAATCACGAGCTGTTTTCCGTCCGAGCACGCGAAATCCGACGCCGCCGGTTGTCATCACCGGCCGATGACCTCTTTGATAAATCTCCAGTCGGCGATCTTCTCTTCCGGAATATCTTCTTTTATCTTGAGGTACTCCTTGGCCAATCGCATCTCGGTAGCTAAACTATCTTTATCGACGGTGCCGTTTTCGTTGAGAGATTTCAGGGCAAACTGATAAATCTTTTCGACGTAATCTTTCTCTATCTTTAAATAGTCGCGCATGATGGCAAGGGTCTCCGGCTTGTTGCTTTTCAAGAAGCGGACGCCTTTCAGCGTGGCGCGAATGACCCGAGCAATCTGTCCCGGGTTTTTCTGGATTTTATCTTGGCTGGTCGCCAGGCCGCCGAGACGCAGCTTCACCAGGTCTCCAAAGAACAAAACCTGGTTGAATCCCAGCTTGTCCGTGCGGTCTATGTAAGCGACATCGAGCAGCGTGGCATCGACGGTGCCCGCCGCCAGCGCCGCCAAGCGCTCGCGGCAATCCAAAGATCATTTTCATCCAAAACCAGTCCCCTTGCTGGCGTGTTAGCTTAATCTTCGCATAATGATCGCCCGCCGCTTCAGGAACTGACTCACACGGAATAACAGCGAATAGAGGTCCTGCTTGACCTTCCAGATCTTGCCGGCGCTTGCTTTGCGGAAGCTGCTCAATACCATAACGAATTTCACCCCGGACAACCGTGCAAATCACAACTCTATCCGCAGGCGCGAGAGCGGCCATGCGAGCATCTAGCCTCGAATGCTTCCTCATCAAATCACTGAAAGCGTTGGTGTCCAGCAAAAACATCATCGCCCGTTGTCGGTACTGAGAGTTACCCGCTAGGCGCAGCTGAGCTTGTCTTCTCGCCCGTGCTAACTTAAACTCTTTTGCTGTGGACCTGGACCGAGCCAAAGAATCTTTGCAAGCAGCCGATCTCTGTTTGGAACACAATCTGGTGAATTCGGCGGCGAGCCGAGCCTATTACGCAATGTTCCAAGCCGCCCAGGTAGCTCTTGAAGCCGAGGGCTTTGTCCGTCTCGAATGGAGCCACAGAGGCATGCATTCCGTCTTCAACCAACAGCTCATTCATCAAAAGAAGTTCTACCCACGGGTTTTCTTGAGTTACCTAACTTTCGCGCGCTCACTGTCAGGCAAGCTGCCGATTACGGTGAGGCCGGAATCAGTCTCAAGATAGCGAGGCGTCAGCTGCGCCGGGCCAGAGTTTTTATGGAAAGGATTGAGGAGGTAGTTAACCGTGAAACCCGAAGCAAGAACTGAGCAAAGTCGAGAAGTTCTAGACAAGCGACTTACTGAACTGGCCCTCATGGCTAAAAAGCTCTGCCCAGAAGCGAGGGTCGAGGTCAATACCGTGCGGTATGAGGATGAAGATGGACGAGTAAAGGTATTTCCACCAGCAGGGTTGCCTGAAACGGAGGAAGAAAAGATCGAGGAAGCGCTGGGCGAAAAATGCGCTGAAATCCTGGAGCGAGACGACCTGTTCATTCTCTGCGCCGTCTTTGATTCACCAGGCTAATCGACGATTTGACCGCAGTCCAGAAAAGACTCCCGACCCCTTTTCCCCAAGCAAGTCTTTTCCTCAAGTGAACATGATTCGACATCAAAACGTAGCCGTAGATCGCTCGATGCGCGCGAGATAGGCTTCACGGTCTCGGTCATCCGAAAAGATCCGCCTTCTCTGATTGCCGCGCGCAATCACATGATAAAAAGGCACCCTCAAACTCCACTCTCGGTTTGCGCGCCATGATCCATGCTGATATGGCAAATTGCTCCGATAAGTCCATAAGTCAGGTCCGATGGTAGACCCTAGTCCGATCCCCTTATACGCTATAAGCCGGCCGCGCCGGTTGACAAAGCAACGAGAAAAAGTTTTTTTACATCTAGAGTGGTATATGACGCTATAAAAGACCGTTTGCGCCAAGGGGAAATCGTCTTCTTGGACGGCGGCATCGGCACGGAAATTGTGCGGCGTGGTGTTCGCTGGCGCCAACACGGGATGCGGACCGACGCAGATACGGTCCGGGCTGTGCACGAGGATTATGTCCGGGCAGGCGCCGACGTCATTACCACCAACACGTTTCAACTCACGCGACGGAGCTACCTCAACCTGTTCCACAATCTTGAGCACATGCGCCGCATCGGCGCACCGGGGCTCGAGCGTCAGGCTGCTGATTTGACGCGGAAAGCGGTGGGCCTAGCCCGGCAAGCTGTAGAGAAAACCACGGGGACTAGAACGGTTGCAATTGCCGGCTCCATCTCGCCTCTGAACCATTGCTTTCGGCCGGATTTGTCGCCGGCGTTTGACGAAGCGCTGCGAGAACATACCGAATCCGCGCAACTACTCGCCAACGCCGGTGTGGATTTCCTTCTTTTAGAAACAATGAATAACGTGAACGAAGCAAAGGCCGCCCTTCAGGCGGGCCGGACAACGACTCTACCCGTGTGGGCAAGTTTTGTCCTCGCTCCCGGCGGAAAGACGATGCTTGGCGGCGAGCCCATTATTGGCGTGGCGCAGGAATTGGAAAGGCTCGGTTGCGACGCGCTTCTGATTAACTGCGCGCCCCCAGAGGACATTACAATCGGGCTTGAACAACTGCGGAAGGATTGCAAGATCCCGTTTGGCGCCTATGCCCACATCGGCCGCTACGATCCCCTAAGTTGGAAATTTGACTTTCACCCTCAGTTTACCGACACGGAAGCCTGGCCCGCCGAACGTTATGTGGAGTCAGCGAAAAAGTGGCGCGGTCTTGGGGCAACCATAATCGGCGGCTGCTGCGGCACCACTCCCGCTCATATCCGAGCTATCAGGGAGTTCGTCAAATGAGTCGGTACGATCCCACCAGACAAAAACTCGCCGCCAATGAGCTTGTCATTCTCGATGGCGGCATCGGAACCGAAATCTTAAGACGACACGTTTCCTGGGCGGATCACCAGGTTATGAATTTGCCTGACGTGATTCGCTCGATTCATGAGGACTATATAAAAGCCGGCGCCGACGTCATTACGACAAATACTTTTCAACTGTCGCGCCGCAGCCTGTTGAATCACTTCAAGGATTTGGACCATGCGCGTCACATCGGCGCTCGCAATCTGGAGAGCCGAGCCGACCCGCTGCTTCGCGCCGCGGTAAAGCTCGCTGTCGAGGCGCGCGATCGTGTCCGTCCCGATCGCGCCGTCGCTATCGCCGGATCCATCACCACGCTGGAGTGGTGCTTTAGACCCGACCTCGCGCCCTCCATGGATGGAGCGCGTCAAGAATACCGAGATATCGTCCGGACGATGGCGGAAAGCGGCGTGGATCTGATTCTCTTGGAAACTTTAAATAGCATTCCGGAAGCAAAAGTGGCCTTGGAAGTGGTGCGCGATTTCGCCCTCCCCGCCTGGGTCGGGTTTGTGTGCGAC
>DASTOD010000195.1:0-2746 GCA_035762645.1 Binatia bacterium
GAGAAAGCTTGCCTTTACTGACTGTCACCTGGAATGTTCCTGCACGGAGCGGTTCAACGTGCTCGGCCGTTTCCCCTTTGTCTGAAATGGCGATGCAGAAAATGGCAGCTACGACCACGCAGCCGATTAGAGGAAGAAAGCGCGTGCTGATGACGAAAGATGAGATGCTGAAGGTAAAGGACTGCATAAAACTACCTCCCTTCAGATGAGCGGTCCGCCGCGAGAACTCTTGTAGTAATCTAATTTTTCTATGTCAAGGCGTAGATCTGCAGAGGGCAGCTCACGGCTGGCCGCCTTCCCATCATCTCACTCATCAAATTACGGAACCTGCGGGCGGCAGCTGAAGAATCTGCGGCATAACAAGGCACTCCACCTGACCGCTTTTCCGCTGCACTCCAAAGCGGCAGTTGAACTTGGGAGTTAGCCCCGAGAATGAATTAAATTTTTCATTCAACTCAATGCCTTTACTCTACCGCATGCAGCACGGCCAGTTCCATCGGGATTTTCCCAGCGAGGGAATCCATCTCATTAAGAATTAATGCCCCCTCCGTAAGAACGCAATTAGGATTTAACGAACGCACAAGGCGGGGCTGAAGCGGCCGCCTTTTTTTGCTGCGCGCAATTCCGTTTCTGGCCCAAAGGGGTGGAAATCCCTTCTAGCCCAACTTTCACAATAAGGACATCGAGATTCTGGAATTTCAATGGCTTAGGTCCTCAAGTCGGCACTACATTTTGGGCCCCTGACGGTGGGCGGAGTCGCTCCGGGAGCGTAAGGCCGAGACGTTGTAGAAGCAATGCCTGCTCATGTTCCGGGTGCACCACGCAGCGAAGCCTAAGCTCGCGCTTGGAGCCATCAGCCAGCGGCAAGACGATATCGTCCGAGTGAATACGTGAGAACTCAGTAAGGATGGTGCGGGGAGAGTCACCCAACCCTGCACGCGACTGCCACTGTTGAAGTGTCTTCCATAGCACGTAAGCAAGAAAGCAGATCAGAATGTGCGCTTTGATGCGGCCTTTTTTGTAATGCCAGATCGGACGGATGCAGAGATCGGATTTTTGAATGCGGAAGGCGGCCTCAGCTTCGCTGAGCTGAATGTAGGTCTTCCACAGTTGTTCGTCGGTCCAGTCGTAGATGTTGCTACGCAGGATGTAGGTGCCTTCAGTAAGCGTAGCCCAATCCTCCCACTGCGGGCGTGTGCTCCACTTGAGCTTAAGTCTCGCCGGCGTGGCAGTATCCTCTGTTAGTGAGATTGAGTAGCGCGCCGAGGCGCGGGAGTTTCGTTCCAAGAGCCGACCGACCTGGCGTTCCAGTTGTCCCCGGTCCAATGGGGTTTGGCTCTTCTCGATGCGTCGGGCAAGCGAGTGAAGCCCTTCTTCGATTCGCTTGGAGAACCGTTCATGCATCGCCTTCTCTTTTTCACTGCGACTGGCCGAACGACACAAGAGGAAGGTCTCGCTGTCATCGGGTCCGCGACAGATTTTGACTTCGATGTCTTCGCGGATCTGACGCCAATCGGTTCTGTCGGCGATCTGTTTAGCAAAGCGACGTAGCTCCGCGCGTGGTGTACCGATCACATAGCGACGCCCCGTTGCGTTAAGCCAAGCGATGTTCTCAGCACTCACCATGCCCCGATCCATCACCCATACCCGGTTCACTTTGCCAAACCGATCCTCCATGCGCTCGACAATTTGTTGGACGGTGGTGACATCGGTGGTATTGCCGGCAAAAATCTCGTAACCCAGCGGCATCCCTTCCCGACTCACCACCAGCGCGATATTCACCTGCACACAATCGGGCCGATGATCGCGACTGTAACCGCGCTTGGCGATTGTCGGATCGGCTAACCCTTCGAAGTAGGTGCTGGTCACATCGTAAAGCAATAGATCGTAGTCCAGATCAAAGAGCTCACCCAGACGTTTGACCAGGTGCTTCTCAATGCTCTCCTTGTGTGGCAATAACCGGTCCAGGGCTCGATAGAGCCGCTCATCGTAAATGTCCTCGGTGGATACCCCGAGCAGGTCTTCCAGTGCCGTGGTGCGATACCAGCTCTCGGCCACATGCAACTCACTGGAGGGCTCGCACAGCCGCCCGATCACCAAAATAGCAACCACCTCCGCCCACGACACCGTCTCGCGCTGCGAGCTTAACAGCGCGCCGCACACCTCGTCGAGCTTCAACGCCCGCCACAAAATCCACCCCAGCCACACCGCCCCGAAACTTCGCGAGCGCTCTAGCCGCACTCCATCCAGCTTGACTGCCACCGAGCCGGTTGGCTCACTGCGATCGAACAGTTGCCCTTGCCAACACTCGGATGCACGCCCGGCAATGCTGCGCGCCAGCGCCTCAGCCCGTAGCCGTCCTTCAGCATCCAGTTCCCCCAACTGCGCCACGGTCTGTTGCACAACCTTGCGACCGCGTCTGACCGAGCGCACCAGCCGCCAGTACACATGGCTCTTACCATCTTTGAACCGCCTTGTGTGTCGCAAGTACACTGACGCACATTCTCACGACACCTCGACAGCTGACAAGATACTTGGTCGGCACTACATGCGCTTTTTACTCTCGCGACACCTGAAAAGACTGGCGGCTTAACAGCAGTATTCGATTTTACAATCACTTACTGCTGAGGTGCCGGCGTGACGGTAAGTGAAAAATTTTTCTGACGGGCGTTATTG
Organism: Binatia bacterium; assembly: GCA_035762645.1. GTDB lineage: Bacteria > Desulfobacterota > Binatia > UBA9968 > UBA9968 > DASTOD01. Next base: position 2,677 of record DASTOD010000195.1, read on the forward strand.
TGGAAGTTAGGCTAGGGAGGAACTCACTTGCGCTGAAGAACAACACGCCGCGCAACGGAAGCTAGAAAAC
>DASTOD010000196.1:0-4853 GCA_035762645.1 Binatia bacterium
AGAGAAATAAAAAAATCCGCTGTCCCAAATGCGGCAGCATAAGGGTCGTGCGGCAGATTTCCGCCTTTGAAGTGAAAACTTCGAAGAAGAGTTAAGGGATCTTTTCAAAAGCCTGTCACAGCCGGTTGTGGATCAACCAGAGGAGGATACAATGTTAGTCGGTAATCGTATGACCAAAAACCCAGTCACCATTGGCGCCGATGAGCTCCTGAGCGAGGCGCGCGACAAAATGGCGGCGGGCGGATTTCGCCGGCTGCCGGTCATGAGCCAAGGGAAGCTCGTGGGTATCATCACTGATCGCGACCTCCGCGCCCATGGCGGATTTCTGGAGCGAACCAAAGTCAACGGCATCATCGGCGACAGGCTGATCACGGTTCGATCCTCGGCAACCTTAGAAGAGGCTGCTCAGCGGCTGCTCGGTCAGAAGATCGGCGGCTTGCCGGTGGTCGAAGATGGCCGTCTTGTGGGTATCATCACCACGAGCGACATCCTCAAGGCCTTTCTCGACGTCATGGGGGCGTCGCAACCGGCTAGTACCCGAATCGATTTTATCCTTGAAGGGGAAGAGCACGGGCTATTCGAAGCTTCGAGAATCGTGTCTCGAGAGGGCGGAGACATTTTAGGTGTGGGCACTTACCGAGAAAGACTGGGCGAGAGTCCGGTCTGTTATCTGCGCCTTCTAGGTCGTGATCCCGAACGTATCGCTAAAGCTCTCCGCGCCGGTGGCTTTGACGTTTTGGGGGTGCACGAGTTGGCCCAGTAGTCTCCCTCGACGCGGACGGGCTCACCGCTTGGGACCACGTGTTCGCTGTGAACAATTCGCGCGGGTGGGCTTTTTAACCAGCCTGTGCTAGTCGCGATTTTTACTCCCCTACGTAGGCCACAATGCCTGGGGATCACTTTTCATGAGCATTTCTCTGATCCCATCGCGGTGCTTTTCGCCGTCTCCACGGATGCGCTCTAAAAGTTCGGCGGCCTGTGGGAATTCAGATTGAATAGTCAGGATTTGTTCCAACGCTTCGTCGGCACAGCGCACCTCCTCATCGAGGTCCGCCAGTAGATATTCCCAACTATTCTTTTCCGTGACCGGCACCGCCGGTACCTCGGGAAGAGTTCCTCCCAGGTGTCTTATCTCTTTCGCGATCGACTCCGCGTGATCGGCTTCCTCCGAGGCAATCTGGAGTAATCGTTCGCGGAATTGTGGGTACTGCATGCCTTGGGCGTGCTGAGTAAAGCGCATCGCGTGCTGGCGCTCCTCGATGTAACGCCCGCGTAAGACTTCAAGAGCTTCGTGATACCCGTTCGGAGAAATGCCAAGGAATCGGCGCCACCACGCCGCCCGGTTTTTGCTCGCAGTCATAGGAACCTCCATCACCCGTAAACAGAATCAAGCAAAGCCCAAGCCATTGTTGTCGGAGTTTAGGGGCGATCGAAAAGGAGTATTTCGGCCCCGGAAAAGAAATGATTCTTACGTGTGCGAACTTCGATATCTTTCCTTCTTAAAAGCGCCAAAAGAATCTCCCTCCGCACCCATCCGATTTAGCTCATTCCTACAGGTCCACGGGCACACATATTGTCAGAATGCGCGGTTTAGCCTGTTAGAACTTAAGCCAGCAGTTGCTCGCGGCTGAGAAATCGGCGATAGTTCTTAAATTATAGGCTACGGGTATGAAGAAGGATTTTTATAATCTCTACAATCACGGTTTTATCCGTGTGGCGGTTGGAGTTCCCGAGCTGCGTGTCGCAGACCCCGCCTTCAACGGATCGCGCACGCTGGAACTTATGGAGAAGGCCGTGCGCGAAAAAGCGGTGTTGGCCCTGTTCCCGGAACTGGGCCTTACGGCCTACTCCTGCGAGGATCTGTTTCACCAGCAAGCACTGCTGGATGGCGCGCTGGACGCGCTTCGGACCGTTCTTAAGGCATCCGAGACAATGAATTTAATCTCGGTCGTTGGCATGCCCCTGAGAGTCGACCATCTGCTGTTCAACTGCGGCGTCGTGGTCTTTCACGGCAAGATTCTCGGGGTTGTTCCGAAGACCTATTTGCCCAATTACCGGGAGTTCTACGAGTACCGGCAGTTCGCCCCCGCGGCGGCGGCTCACAGCACGACGGTCGATCTCCTCGATCAGCAAGGCATTCCTTTCGGCGAGCATCTTCTCTTTCAATCGGAGGAAGAGCAGCGTTTTACTTTTTTTGTCGAGATCTGTGAGGACCTCTGGGTGCCGATACCGCCGTCCTCGACTGCCGCCTTGGCCGGCGCTACGGTCATCTTGAACCTCTCCGCCTCCAACATCACCATCGCAAAAGACGAGTACCGCCACAGCCTCGTCGCAAACCAGTCCGCGCGCTGCCTCGCGGCCTATCTCTACACAGCCGCCGGAACCGGTGAATCCACCACTGATCTCGCCTGGGACGGTCACGCGATCGTTTATGAGAATGGAAATTTGGTCGCCGAGTCGGAACGATTTCGCTACGAGTCCCAGCTTGTTTTAGCGGAGCTGGATCTGGAACACCTCACCCAGGAGCGCATGCGCCAGAACAGCTTCGGCCAGAGTATGCGACGGCAGCGCGAAGAGTTGCGACAATTCCGCACGGTTTCGTTCAATCTCGAACCGCCTAGAACAGGACAACTGCTGTGCCGGCGCGAGATTGATCGCTTCCCCTACGTGCCCTCAGATCCGGCGCTGCGCGACCGGCACTGCTATGAAGCCTACAACATTCAAGTCCAGGGCTTGGTGAAGAGGCTTCAAAGCTCGCGCATCTCGAAGCTCGTTCTAGGCATATCGGGCGGCCTGGATTCCACGCATGCACTCATCGTCGCCGCCCGGGCGATGGACGTGCTCAAACTGCCGCGCTCCAACATCCTCGCCTACACCCTGCCCGGTTTCGCCACCAGCCGGCACACTTTGGCGAATGCCAAGGCGCTCATGGAGACCGTGGGGTGTACGTCCAATGAGCTGGATATTCGCCCGAGCTGCGAACAAATGCTACGCGACATCGGTCATCCGTACGCGCAAGGCGAGCCGGTTTACGACATTACATTCGAAAACGTCCAGGCAGGAGAGCGGACCAGCCACTTGTTTCGCTTGGCCAATCTTCACCAGGCATTGGTGCTCGGGACCAGCGACCTCAGCGAGCTCGCTCTGGGCTGGTGCACCTATGGCGTGGGAGATCACATGTCTCACTACAGTATCAATGCCAGCGTACCAAAGACCTTGATGCAGTTTTTGATCCGCTGGGTGGCTAAGACCAACCAGCTAGGCGAAAAGACCAGTCGAGTGCTCCGGTCCATCATCGAAACCGACTTTAGCCCGGAACTCATTCCCAACGAGATCGATCACGAACACCCGAGCCAGAAGACCGAAGACATTGTCGGCCCCTACGAGCTGCAAGACTTCACTCTCTACTACATCACGCGCTTCGGCTATCTGCCTTCCAAAATCGCCTTTGTCGCCTATTGCTGCTGGAGAGACCGCAGCGTCGGAAAATGGCCCGATATTCCTGAAGGGAAACGACACCAGTACGGCATTGCCGACATCAAGCGTTGGTTGTCGGTTTTTGCGTGGCGATTTTTCCAGGTGAGTCAATTCAAGCGAAGCTGCATACCCAACGCTCCAAAGGTTGGTTCCGGAGGCTCGCTATCTCCCCGCGGAGACTATCGCGCCCCCAGCGATAGCGAAGCTACTGTTTGGCTGGAAGAAATCAAGCAGATCCCGGACGACGGTACCAAATCCTAGCCCGCATTGTTCACCGGCGGCGTCCTACAGCCGGAGGGCTCATTTCGCTGTATTCTTTCTCAGCAGCCCGACCTCCCGGGTTCAACCGTCGGACCCTTAGAACTCGCTCGCTATTAGCGGGTGCCTTTAAAGCGGCGTGCCGCCGGTGACCAGGACAAGAACGCCCTCGAGAGGGGCGTCCTCTTCATCTTCCAGAAGACCACGGTCTATGGCAATTTGACAAATGCCGAACCGGTCGATCCAGCTCACCATAAGAAGGCTACCGTCGACGTCGTAAAGCTCGATATAATCTACCTCCCGATTCGTTCTCGCGTCATCGAAAAGAATCAGGATACCGGTCCCCCCTTCTTCGTCCTCGACCATCGCATAATCAACTACGACAAATCGGCTCTTGTCGGGGGTCGAGAGAGGCAATAGCACCTGCTCATGGCGCAAGTTAGCACCGATTCTTAGCTGTTCGTTCTCCGCTCTGTGGGGCAAAAGCAGTACCGCCGCAGTCACAAACATAAGCAGCACGAGCCTTTTCATCTCCATTCACCCAAATAACCGGAGAGGCAAAGGCCATGCCGATTGATATGCCGCATTTGTGAACTAACGAGTCGCCGTATTTTGGGAGTTTACCGGTGGGGTTTCTCGTTACAACGTCGTGCCGTAGCCAGTGGATTTATCACCTATGAGAAGAAAAAGACGCTTTTTCTCTCACGAACGACCAAAGCCAAAAACGGATAGGTGGGTCTGCCAGGGTCGGACCGCGGGAATAATCACTGGTCGACCAAACCTACCTCCTCCTGGATCAAATAGTGATGATCGATGTGGGCCAGGATTTCCGACCGGTCAGGCGTTGCACCGGCGGGGGTGGTTCGCTCGAGCTTTCGTAATCCTTGGGCGAGCTGCTGGTCGCCCAGCACATCGCCGACCCAGCGCGAAAAGTCGCCGGCCATAAGATGATGTCGCAGGGAACCCGCTGGAGCGTTCTCGATGGCCCTGTAAAATTCCATTACGTTATGAGCAACGAGAGGTTTATCCGTGTTCACAAAGCGAAAGGCCTTGTCCTCGGCCAGCCGAGTATCCGTATACTTTCGTGCATGGTGCGCGTGTCGCGTGACGCGTTCCCC
>DASTOD010000197.1:0-2273 GCA_035762645.1 Binatia bacterium
CAGGCGCCCAACGTAGAGCAGCAATCGGCGATCGTCGGGAATCCGGAGTTCTCGGCGAAGCGAACTCGGAGACGCACCGTTCGGACAAAAAACGTCCGCATCCACTCCCAGATCGATGCTCTCGACGCGCTCGACGCCCCATCCGCGAAGCAGGGTGGCCAGGATCGGGCTCGGGACAAACGTGCGTTCGAGGCTGTTGTAGAGGGTCTTGACATACCGCCGGCTCATATCCTCGGCGATCGCAATGGCGATCGATCCAAAATATTTAGCGACAGAACGGATATAAGCCTCTGGGAAGTGGGAGTGGTAGAATCCCACCACAGGAATATCCAACCCCCGGCCTGAGGCCACGGCCTTCCAGGCGAGTTGGTAGGGATCGCCGGACTCGATGATGTCCGGTTTTTCCCGTTCGAGCACTTCTTCGACGAGGTGGAGCTTCAGGAGGGCACGATAGCGCGACGTGCGTGAAACCAGCGGCGAGCCAATGGTATAGACACGGGAGATCCCGTCGCCGGTGCAGGTCGTCGTTTCGCCAGGAACGACCAGAATATGCTGGCAGTCTGGACGCGTCTTACGCACGTAGGCCACCTTCTGCTCGACGTAGCGCCGCACGCCACCGCTCACCGGCGAGTAGAACTGCGTGAGGTCGCAAATTTTCACAACAACGGCTTGCGCGTTCGCGTGTTCGCCAGATCTATCTCATTCAATAAAAGAGTGTTTTGCAATATTGGTGCAGCCACCCGCGGAGCGGGCGGTGCTTACTCGTGTCCGGAGAGCCAGCGTTCGGCGTCCATCGCGGCGGCGCATCCTTCCCCAGCTGCCGTAACAGCTTGACGATAAACGTGGTCGGCAACATCGCCGGCGGCGAAAACGCCCTCGAGATTGGTGTGTGTGCCGTTTCGCTGTATCAAGTACCCGTTTTCGTCCATTTCGAGCTTGTTGCGAAATGGTGCAGTATTCGGCACATGACCGATCGCAACAAAAACGCATTTGACCTCAAGTTCGCTGATGGTGCCTGTCTTGACGTTTTTAAGCTTTACCGCGCGCATTTCCCCGGCGTCGTCTGTGAGATAGTCGGTAACGACGCTGTCCCAGATGGGTTCAATTTTCGGGTTCGCGAGCATACGGTCGGCCATGATCCTCGAGGCGCGGAGTTCCCGGCGGCGATGGATCAGGTAAATCTTTGAGGCAAAACGAGTGAGGAAGATCGCCTCCTCGCAGGCGGAATCTCCACCGCCGATGACGCAAACCGGAACGTTGCGGTAAAACGCGCCGTCACAGGTCGCGCAAGAGGTCAGGCCATGCCCGATCAACTCCCTTTCGCGATCGAGGCCGAGATAGCGTGGAGAAGCGCCGCTCGCAACGATCAGTGCCTTGGTGTCACGCCAGTCGCCATCCACCTTGATCCGGCTGTGTGTTCCCATGTGTTGAAAATCCTCGACGGTTCCATACTCGAACCGGGCCCCAAACTTCTCGGCCTGCTGGTGCATGCGCATGATGAGCTCAGGCCCATCCACCCCCTCCGGAAAACCGGGATAATTTTCCACCGCGGTCGTCGTCGTGAGCTGACCACCGGGTTGCCGTCCTTCGAGAACAAGCGGAGAGAGGTTGGCGCGGGCAGCGTAGATGGCGCCCGTCAAGCCGGCGCATCCCGTTCCAACGATGATCACATTTTCCATATGGCGAGGGAATAAACATGATCCGGTCCGCGTGCAAAACAAAGATTCTCAGGGCACCTTCTTGACGAGGATCTGCGTTCCGCTTTGCGCCGTCGGGTTTAGCGACATGCCGAGGAGCTCTCGCCAGCTCGCAAGCTTGCTCTCTTCTGTGATGAATACTGTTTGCGTCGCAGACTTCCAGAACTCGACGAATTCCGAGATGGTGAGGTACCGGTCGCGACCAATTCCGAATTTGCGCACGACAAAGTCCTCGTTGGGATTCTGATCGAGGAGGATGACCGGCGAATCGCTGTAAAATAACAAACTGCTCCCGGTATCGATCCCGCCATCGTAGACGATGTGTGTGTCCTCGGGAATGCCCTCAGCCACCTTTGCGAGCGAAAAGTAAGGCGAGACCAGCGATGTGCCGCTGACCGCGCCAAGATCCAGGCAGATGGCCGAGGCTGCGATCGCGGCCAGTTTGACCATCGCCTGGCGGGGGAGGAGTCCAAGGAAAGCGAAGAGAAGGGCTCCGCCGAGCGAAAGCCAGGCCGTGGCTTGCAGGGTCATCCAAACGGCGCTGTCGAGGTTGATGAGGGTCGCCCATGCCGTGGC
>DASTOD010000198.1:0-4346 GCA_035762645.1 Binatia bacterium
GCCAGCGGTCGGCAAGGCCCATCAAGTACTCTTTCAGACCGGCGATCACCGCCTCGGCTTCCTGCGATGTCAACTTTCTGCCAAAGTAATCTTTCTCTCTTACGGCCATCTTTTTTCTCCTGCATGGATCGGTTTCGGGTCTCGGCTTTCGTGTTGGCCCCTCGATACGCGCTCCCTTCGCTACGGGCTCCCCTCGCTGCGCCACTTCGTGGCTACTCGGGGTGGCCGGATGTCCTGAGTAGGCCGGAGGCCGCATCGAAGGACTCGGGGCAGCCGGATTCTCGAGTAGGCCGCCAAGCCCTACCCCTCGATACGCGACCTTGGTAGGTCGCTACTCGGGGTAGTCGGGGTTGTTTTCCGACTTGTCCCGAGTAAGCCATAAGGCTGCAGCGAGGGCCTCGGGATAAGCCCCTCGATACGCGCTGCGCGCTACTCGGGATTAGCGGAAAATCGAGACCCCAAACTCGAGGCTCGAAACGGCCGGGTCTATCCGTTAGTACAGCGCGCCGGGGTTCAAGATGTTGTTCGGGTCGACGAGCCGTTTGATCTCTTTTACCAGGTCGTACAGATTAGTGAGACGCTGATACGGATGCGGCCCCTTCGTTCCAAGCGTCGGCGCGGTCCAGACCACTCCCCGCTGGTTGCTGAATTCCGCCACCTTTCCCATCCACTGCCGCAGCTTGGCGACATCCTCCTCGTCGTACGGGTTATAGAAGACGAAGTACTCTTCTTTGATGGCCAAGTCGCGCGTCACGTAGCTGTCATGCTGCGGCGCGTGCTCCGCGTTCCACAGGCCGCACTCTCTCTTTGCCCGCTCGTCGAGATCGTACATTTCCTTCAGGAACGTCAGCGGGTACATCTTCGAGGTGACGGCAAACATCCCCGCGTGGCGCACGACAGCACCGCACCAGCCGTCCGGGCCCATGATATGATAATCCGGCCAACCGTGAAGCCCGTATTCCTGAGCCTTGGCGCCCATGGATTTTTTCGCGATTTCCGCCACCTCAACAGCGCCGGCGGTTTCGTAGATCCGTCGCATCCTTTTTTCTTTGAAAGCACGCTCCTCGTCATCTCGCGCCAGCACCAGGGTTTTCAAAAAGAACCAGGCATCGGCCGGGATTTTACTCTTGTCATAAAGCCCCTCTTCCATTGGCCAATGATACTGCCAGCGGTCTGTGAAGTGGATATCATAAACCACTTCGCCCTGAACCAGCTGGATCAGGGACTCCTGGACGCCGTCCAGCTGGTCGCGGCGAAAGGCATAGCAGTAATCATGCAACCACTCCCGGCGGCCCTCTATAGCGCGCAAGCAAACTTTGGTGATGATCCCCATCGATCCCGCAGCCAGAGTGAATAGACCCAGCAAATCCGGCAGGTGGATCCATTTCTGAAAAGGACCGAACGTGGTTCCGTCGTTGGCGAGGGCACCGAGCCGGATGGTTTCACCATTGGCGAGAACGACCTCCAAACCGAGGACCATGTCGGCGATCCAGCCATAGCGGGTCATGCCGTAACCGATGCCGCCTTTGTTCACCATGGCGCCAATCACTACGGCCGGGCCGTAGGTGCCGAAATTGGGCAGCATGAGCCTGTGCTGCCTGAGCGCGTGATGGATGGCATAGACGCTCGCGCCTCCCTCGGCGATCACGTACTGAAGCACCGGATCGACCTTGAGGATCTTGTCCATGCCGAGCATATCCAAAAGGATGCCGCCCTTGAGGGGCGAGCTGATCCCCATCCCGACGCCGCCTTTGGCGACGATCGGAATCTTATGTTCGTTGGCAAAGCTTAAAATCGCGGCCACAGGTTGATGCCCGCGGGCGTCCGATTCGACGCGCACGATAACATCCGGCAGGGCGCGGTAAGCGCCGTAGGCGAGGGTGTGCTGATAGTTGATCTTGTCGATCGGGTTCGTGGAGACGAATCGCGAGCCGGCGATTGCTTTCAGCCTGGTGACGATTTCATCGAGAGTAAGCATGGCGCAGGCAATGCATTTCTTCTAGAGCTGCAGATGACTTCCCCCGGTGATGAGAATGTGGCTGCCGGTCATCATTCCGGCATCGTCGCCCGCCAAGAACGCAATGGCTCCGGCGACATCCTCAGGATAGAGATGTTTTTGCAGCGGCCGAGTCTGGCGCACTCTTTCTCTGAATGCTTCAGGCATGATCATGGAGGCATCCGTCAGCGTAAAAGCCGGCGTCACCACGTTCACCGTTATCCCCAACGGACCAAGCTCCATCGCCATGGTATCGGCCATGGATTCCAGAGCCGACTTCGCCGCCGCATACGCGCCCATACGGGGAAGCGGCTGCTGCGCCAGTCGTGTGCTGACAACAATGATGCGACCTGATTTTTTTTCGACCATGCCCGGCAAACAGGCCCGCACGCAGTGGTGAAAAGCCGAGAGTTCATGCTCCACGGCGCGATGAAAGTTCTCCCAGGAAAGTTCGTGGAGCGGCCCGACCTCGAAGGCAAAATAAGCATTGTTCACCAGCACATCGACAGAGCCGAATCGGCTCCGAATCGCTCGCGCCATCGCCTCGACGTGACTCTTGTTGGTCACGTCCGCCTGAAAGATCATGCCTTGGCTACCCGACCGCTCCACCTCTTCAAACACCTTTTCGGCCGCTTCTCGATTCTGATGGTAATTGACGATCACCGTGGCACCGGAGCGCGCGAGCTTTTTCGCCGCGGCCGCGCCGATCCCCCGGCTCGCCCCGGTGACGAGAACGGTTTTCCCCTGCAGCGGCGGGACTATTCGTTGCCCGGCCATTCGATTCGCAGTTAGTGATTAGATCGCGACGGCGTCTTCAGCCGCGCCTTTTTCATACTTGGCGGCGTTCTCTTTAAACGAGAGAAACTTCATCTTGACGTAGGGCGAACTATAACCGTTCAATATCCGGTCGATTCTTCCCGGCTTGCTGTAAAAGGACTGAAACGCCCAGCCGGTCAATTCGCCTAACTGTTGGCGCGTGAGATGCTTTGTCGGCATTATGCAATGCTCGAGATCATAAAGGCTCAAGTTGTCAATCTCGATAATATTGTCCTTGACCGCTTTCTTATAAATGGGCGAGCCGGGAATCGGGTTGAGCAACTGAATCATGACGATGTCCGGATCGATCTCGTCGACCGCCTTGGCCCGCTGCCGGATTTTCGCCTCGTCATCTTCCCAAAACCCGTTGAGATAGGTGGCAATGGTCGAAATATCGTGTCGGCGCAGGAACCGAATGAGCTCCTGCAGTTCTTTGACGCCCACTTTCATCGGCCCTTTGCGGGCCTCGGCGATTTCTTCGTCGGTCCCGCCATCAATGCCGACCAGAACCTGGTAAAGACCCACTTTGCGCAGCCGAGGAATCAGGTCAGCGTCGCGAATCAGGTTCTGCGCCCGGCTCAGGCAGAACCAGCTCATGTCGAGCTTTCTCTTCTCGAGCTCGTCCACAAGATCGACCATCTTCTGCCGGTCGGAAGTGAAATCGTCGTCCATGAAGGTGAGCGCTTTGACTCCGTAACGCTCGTGCAGCAGCGCCATCTCGTCGGCAACTTTCTTGCCGCCGCGCGTTCGGTGCGACGTAAAATCACGGGGATTTCTCGGATCCACCAGCCACCATTCGTAGCAAAAATGACAGGCGCCCTCACAGCCGCGGGACGTCACAGACTCGTTGTAGTGCGGTATAACCGAGTAGCCGTAGTAGCGATCCATGGGAAAGAGATCATAGGCCGGCATCGGAAGCTCGTCGAGATTCTGAATCACCGGTCGCGGTGGGTTTAAGACGACCGCACCGTTTTTGCGATGGGCCAGCCCCTTGATCGCTGCGAGATTCGGCGCAGCTGTCTTCAGTTCCTCCAATAGCTCCCAAAGGGTATACTCGTTATCCCCGAAAACCCCGACGACGGCTAAATCCAGCTGAGGATTCTCGGCCATAATCTGCTGCGGAACGGCCGTATACATCAACCCACCACCGACGGTCAGAACATGCGGCAGGGTCTCCTTAATGAGCTTCATTGCCGCATGAAACCGGTTGAGCTGCGCGGCGCCGCCGGCCGCCGGAATCATGCTGCCAAAAAAAACTGCGTCAGGTCGTCGACGGCGGACTTCATCCAGCATTTGATAGTCGTCGAAGCGGAGCGCGCGGCAATCAAGCACTTCAACTTCCGCCGCCTTTTTCTCGCGGATGAACGCGGCCGTCTGGGAATGCAAAGAATTGACCGCGAGGTGACGATCACCCCAAGGCGCCCAGTTGCCCATCGGCGGGGTAATAAAGAGGAGCTTCATAGTTTCTCCTGGTAGGATCGTTTGAACCAAAATATTTAATACCTAAATGATTGTCAAGATAAGCCCTAGAAAA
>DASTOD010000199.1:0-3921 GCA_035762645.1 Binatia bacterium
TGCCTTCAGCGGGTCGGGGAACAGCATCAGGGCTGTCCGGCATATGACTGCGTCGAATGAGTCCGCTTCGAGAACGAGGTTCCCGGCATCCATAACTCGCGTTTCTATGTTGGTGAGGCCGGCCGTTCGCACCGCCTGAGCGGCGAAGCTCAGCATGCTAGCAGAAAGATCGGTGGCCAGTACGTAGCCGTTCGGACCCACGCGCCGAGCCCGCCCACAGCGTCTGTCCTCCTGCGCCGGCTCCTACGTCGAGTACCCGGTAACCGGCCTGAATATCGGCCAGGTCAAGCATCATTTCAGTGGCCGGTGCAAGGTGTTCGTCCCGCTCCGCCTGGGTGCGGCTCCACTGTTCGGCAACCTCGGCGGATGCCCAATTTATACCGGACTGTTTAGAATCATTCGGTTTCGCGGTCATCGTCTCTCCCTCTTACTGCTCATCTAATAATTTTCTGCGCGCGCGAGCACGCTGCGCGGGATCTGTTCTCGGTCAGCATCTAACAACGTGCTTGATACTACGACGGCGCTGCCTTGACCTCCGTCGCGGTTGGAGGCTATTGTGGCCAAATGAAAAAAGCAAGCGTTTCGGAGCTCAAGAATCAAATCAGCCGTTATCTCGATTACGTAAAACATGGAGAGACTGTATTGGTTTTAGATCGCCGGGTCCCCGTAGCCGAACTGAGACCCATCACCGAAAAGTCGTCCAACGGAAGACTTGTCGCTCTGGAGCGAAAAGGCATCATCCGAGTGGGCACCGGCGAGATTCCTAAGAGGTTCTTCAAGGAAAAACTCGGCGGCAAGCGTGCGCGGATTTTGGACGCGCTATTAGAGGAGAGGAAAAAGGGACGGTGATTCTTTACAACTCGCCGCTGCGCTCCTTACTTCCGAGGAGAGTCCCCAAGGCTTCCCCTTTGTCACTCTCGATCGCCGGTTGGGCGGTGCCGCAGAAAGGGAAGGGTTTCACGTTCTAGAAATCTGACGGCTCTTCTTTTTGATCCGCCAATTTTGTCGCGGAACCTGTCCCCCTGCCGTTCGCCTACTGTTTCAGCGCCTCTTCGACCAGACCGTTGTCGTAAAATTGCTTTGGATCGGCCTGCTTCGCCTTCGGCTGATCAAGAAACTTCAGCGCATTAGCAATGATCTTCGGCTCCGTCTTCAAGGTCTTCGAAAAGTAAGGCCCGTAGAAATCGAAACTGCCCTGCAAAGCGGCATCATCACTGACCCTGGTGTACTTACCCAGCGCCCGCTTGCTCACCGCGGCATCTGTCCCAGCCATAATTTGACCCTCTCGCAGAGCGCGCAAAAAATTTACCGCCGTCCTTCGGTTCTTTGGATCCTTCAACCAGGACTCCCTGGCGGTAATGACGGCAGTGGGGAAAAAACCGTAATCCGTATCCGCCGGGCGGAAGAGCATATTGAAACCCTCTTTCTTCGCCCTCAATCCGAAGGGATACCCGATCATCGACACATCGACGCGACCGCCCAGAAGAGCCGCCATCGACTCTCCGACGCCGCCGTTTTGGATAAAAGTTACTTCGTTGGTCTTGATCCCCGCTGAGTCCAACATGGAAACGCCGGCGAAATAGCTCGACGTGCCGATGCGCGTTACGCCGACTCTCTTCCCTCTAAGATTTTCGACGGATTTGATTTCGGGCCGTGCCCAACCATCGATGGTCAGGACCGGCAGCGGCGTCCCGATCACGATCAAATCGCTTCCTCCGAGGCGGCTCGACACAACCCCGCCCCCTCCCGTAAAACCGATCGGGAATTCGCCGGCAAGGATTGCCGAATTGATAAGCGGCGAACCTCCCATGAATATAGGAGCGACCTCCAGGCCGTATTTTTGAAAGAATTTTTCTTCCACCGCTATGAAGAACGGCAGCGCGGCGGCCGAAATCGGGGTGAAGCCAACCGTTAGTCTTTGGAAATCCTTCTGCGCCCCATGAGCGCTTTTACTTAGAAGCGATGCGGTAATAAGGAAAATTGCAAAACACTGGCGCGCAACTCTTGTTTGCATGTTATTTCCTCCCGCTATGATTTTGGACTTTGGATCCTTCGGTGGAAGCGTTTTCCTTATTGCACTGCGGCCTGGTGGTGTCAAGGAATCACGACGAAACCGATATGCCACTTCATCTGTTGGCTTATCGCGTACGGCTTATAGCGTGTGATTCCTTCTGCCCTATAAGCCATATGCCATCAGCCATATGCCGCTCAGGAAGGACATTTTCGTACGATCGATGCACTAATCATTGTGGTTGCCAGGACATCGCTGTCATGTCATGGCGCTTTCTGTGCATTTTAGCCAGCTCCTGCCAGCCGGAGGACTTTAGAGGCACGCCGATTGCTCTCGATATTCAACACTGCTTATCCGGCATCCATTACGGAGTGCCTGCAGCTGCTCGGAACCGGAAACCATGATTGAGCCGCAATCAATCGCCATTGTCGATCGACGGGAGCCTGGAGTTCTGTACCATCAAAACGGATCGTTGCCTGGAAGCGCTATCAACTCGGCGGTTCCGAACCGGTACCGAATTAGAGAAGATGTCAAAGGCGGCACGCTCACATGCGTGGAAGCACCCACAGTCATCGTCCGCGCGAAGCGTGGGTTCGTGGTCACTGCCGGGCAGGCCCGTAACTACCGGGCTGGAGCCATTTTCCTCGATGGCGCAGCGCAGGGCGGGCCCTTCGTCGACGTTCAGAAAGAAATCTACAACCTCGACCATCACGAAGGATGCATCCGCTCGTTTACGCTCGCCACCTGCGAACAGGCCATGGTGTTGATTCGCAAGGTCGTCGACCTCCGCAAACGGGATTGGACCGTGTTCGCGAATGATGCCGATCTCGATACGGTGTTTGCGCTCTGGACCCTTTTGAATCACTTCCGCATCAATGACGACGCTGAGGTTCGTGCCAGGCTCATGCCCCTGTTGCGCCTCGAAGGCGCTATCGATGCCTATGGTCTCGACCTACAAGACATGGCGGCCCTGCCGCCTGACTTGTTTCATACAACCCGTGCAACTCTGAAGTACCTTCAAGAGCGGGAAGCAACGCTCAAGAGTGAGGGAACGTGGTCCAAAATCGATCTTCTGGAGTACATCGTCGAGCGCTTGCGTGTCATCGATGAACTGATTTATTCGCCGGAGCATTTTCACGGCCTCCACGAAGTTGAGGAGCTGGCTCGAGTCGAGATTGCAAACGGATCCGTTGCCGTGACCTGTCGTTCCGACGCGGGCATCTATGAACTGGAACAGCAGCTTCGAAGATTACACGGCGACCGGCTGGGAATCTTGATACTTCAAAACGAGCCCTCCACCTATACCCTGCGTCAGGTAAACCAAATGCTTCCAGAAACGCTCGAGCGAGCCTATGAACGGCTGAATCTCATGGACCCGGCAGTCGGCGGCGGCTCCCGGAACCGATGGGGCGGCTCAGTGGAGATCGGCGGTTCTCCGCGCGGCACTGGAACGCGCCTGACGCCCGTTCAGATAACCGAAACGGTTCGACAGGCTTTTCGGCAACCAACCCTTCTAGATATCTTCTGCGGAATCGGCCGTGGCGCGTTCCTCGGCGTGCCTGCGATGTTGTCACTCGCGTTGATTTTACTCGGCATGCCCCTTCAGAGTAGCGCGGTAGAAGGAATAATTCCGGCTGTAATCCTTTCCCTGATGGTGGGTGGTCTTTTCGTGTTGAAAGCGCGTCAAGCCCCCGGGCTTTATGGTTGGCGCGCACCCGTGGGGCTTGACTGGCTAACCGTGCTTCCCGCCGCGTTGATCGGAGCGGCAGCCGGTGGGGTCTGGAGCCCTGGAAGCCTCGGCCATTTCCAAGGACTCCACAACCCAAACGACCTCACCGCTTCGGCTCTCCTGCTTCTGCCGGCGACAGTCGAAATCCTCTTTCGCGGCGTCATTCTCGGAGATCTCGCTT
>DASTOD010000200.1:0-8586 GCA_035762645.1 Binatia bacterium
CTGCTGGCTTACCATCGCTACTTGGAAGCATTCATTATTTTTGTTATCGGCGGGGTGACCGACTTCCTTGACGGCTTGGCCGCCCGGCTGATGAATCAACAAACGGCCCTTGGGGCTTACTTGGATCCCGTCGCGGACAAACTTCTCGTGATCAGCTCGTTTGTGGTGCTTGGCATGATGGATGGTGTTCCGCTCTGGCTCGCGATTATCGTCGTGAGTCGAGATATCTTGATTGTGGTCGGGTATGGGATCGTCTTTTTTTTAGTCGAGGCACGGGCTCAAGTTAAGCCCAGTTTCATAGGGAAATGCAGCACCGGACTGCAGCTATTAACCATAGGCGTTGCCTTGGTGTTGCTTCATGATCGGCAATTTATCCATGCGAGGCTGAGCGATCTGCTCATTGGAGTGACGGCTGTCGCGACGGTCGCCTCGGGGCTTCAATACATTTATCGTGGACTCATATGGCTTCAAGAAAATGCCCCTTCCAGTTCCCGTCTCGGTTGACAGGCGTAGTAAAAATTGATAGGAAAATCGGTCTCTTGCATTGCTAATTTTGAAACGTGGTAACGCCGAGCTCTAACAATGTGAGGAAAACTTTGTTTGCAGGCTGCTCAAAAAGATCTGAGAGGCGAGGCGCGCGAGTTTCGTGATTCGTGTTCGTGTCTCGTGTTCGTAAATGCGAGCCCGATCACGTGGCACGAGCACGTTCGAGAGAGGCGATTGAGCCAACCCTTATGAGGCTTTTTCAGCAGCCTGCCAGATTCCGCTACTTGAGGCCGCTATCCAGTCGATTCTCGAAGGCACGTAGCTCAGTGGGAGAGCGCTTCCTTGACACGGAAGAGGTCGGCAGTTCAATCCTGCCCGTGCCTACCATTCTCTGATAACATACCCGCATGGACAGCATTCACGTAAGATTACCTGGCGGCAAGTCCGTGGCGGTTTGCCGCGATACTCGGATTGACGAAATCGCGTCCCGCGTGGGCGTGAACGGAGATATCATTGCGGCGAAAATCGATGGTCAGCCTGTCGATCTCAGTCGGCGGCTGGGTGACGACTGCTCGGTGGAATGGATCACCATTGACAGTCCCGAAGGATTGGATGTGCTACGCCACTCGACGGCGCACCTCATGGCGCAGGCGGTGCAGAGCCTGTTTCCCGGGACTCAGGTTACCATAGGGCCGACGATCGAAGATGGGTTCTACTACGATTTCAAGCGCGCGGAATCTTTCACTGCCGAGGAGCTCGAGAAAATCGAATCGCGTATGGAAGAAATCGCCAAATCCAATCTGAAAGTCACCCGCGAGGAGATGCCGAAGGAGCAAGCTGTCGAAATGTTCCGGCGTATGGGCGAGGACTATAAGGTGGCCATTCTCAAAGAGATACCGGACGAGAGCGTGTCCTTGTACCGTCAGGGCGACTGGGTCGATCTCTGCCGGGGTCCCCACGTGCCGTCTACGGGCGTGATCACGGCTTTCAAGCTCACAGGAGTGGCCGGCGCTTACTGGCGCGGCAACGAGAACAATGAGATGCTGCAGCGGATCTACGGAACTTCATGGCCCAACCAACGCGCGCTCAAGGAGCATTTGCGGCTCCTCGAGGAGGCAAAGAAGCGCGACCACCGAAAGCTCGGCCAAGAACTCGGTTTATTCATGATTTCAGACGCTATCGGACCGGGGCTCCCCCTGTGGCTTCCGAAGGGAGCGATGGTTCGTTCGATTCTGGAGCGCTACATTGTCGATATCGAGCGAAGCCTCGGATATCAGCACGTCCATACACCTCAACTGGCACGCGTGGATCTATACAAACGGTCGGGCCATTGGGATCACTTCAAAGACAATATGTATCCTCCTATGGAATTCGACAACAAGGAGGAGCTGGTTCTCCGACCGATGAATTGTCCGCATCACATTATCATCTACAAACACGGCCTCCATAGTTACCGCGATCTACCGATACGGCTGGCCGAGTTGGGCACCATGTATCGCTATGAGCGCTCAGGGGCGCTCTCCGGGTTATCCCGAGTAAGGGCGATGACCCTGAACGACGCGCATATTTTTTGTGTTCCCGAGCAAATCCAATCCGAAGCCGTGGGTGTTCTACGGCTGATCGAAAGGGTATACCGAGATTTTGGTTTTAAGGATTATTGGTATCGCCTTTCCCTTCGCAATCCACAGGACAAAACCAATTTTGTCGACAATGATTCTATGTGGGACACAGCGGAGCAGTATCTGCGTCAGGCGTTGAGTGAAGTGGGGGTATCTTTCAAAGAAGCGGTGGGCGAGGCCGCTTACTATGGTCCCAAAATCGACGTTCAACTAAACGACGTCCTGGGCCACAGTGAGACTCTGTCGACGGTCCAGCTTGACTTTTATCTCCCCGAGCGGTTCGAGCTGGAATATGTTGATAAAGATGGGCAGTACAAGAGGCCGGTCATGATTCACCGCGGCGTCATCAGCACGATGGAGCGCATGATGGCTTTTTTGATTGAACATTACGCGGGCAACTTTCCCCTTTGGCTGGCGCCGGTTCAGGTCAGGATCTTGACGGTTACCGATGAGCAGAAAGAATATGCTAAAAAGGTTTTCGAAGAGTTGACGAAGGAGGGGTGGCGAGTCGAACTCGACGGGCGAAACGAAAAACTTGGCTACAAAATCCGTGAGGCGCAATTGGCCAAGATCCCGTATGCAGTCGTGATCGGCGATAAGGAAGTTCAAGCCGAGACCCTATCGCCGCGGCGCAGAGGTGGCGAAAATCTAGGCGCGCTGTCATTGGCAGATTTTGTCGCCAGGCTGAACGCCGAGATTGCGCGGGAAAAAGGAGAGGTGTAGCGTCATGAGTGTCGTTAAGAAAATGGAGGTGGCCTATCGCTAAAGAAGCCAGAATCAATCATCAAATTCGCGCCCGGGAGGTCCGAGTCATCGGTGCTCAGGGTGAGCAACTAGGCATCTTGCCCTTGCACGAGGCTCTCAAACAAGTCGATGCCTTGGGTTTGGATCTGGTCGAAGTGGCGCCCGAAGCACAGCCGCCCGTGTGTCGCATGATGGACTATGGCAAATTCCGTTACCAGCAAAGGAAGAAAGCGCACGGCGCGAAAAAGCACTCGGTGTTCGAAATCAAAGAAGTCAAGATGGGTTCCCGCACCGATCCCCACGACGTCGTGCACAAGGTGCGAAACATTCGGCAGTTTATTGAGCGAGGCCAGAGAGTCAAAGTGTCCGTGTTTTTTCGCGGGCGAGAGATAACGCATCCTGAGTTGGGCAAGCAGATGTTGAGCGGGGTTGTGAATCAACTACTAGACATCGCCAAGGTCGACATCGAGCCGCGGCTGGAAGGGCGCAGCATGGCGATGCTTCTGACGCCGAAATAGTAGTTTCGGGTCTCGGGTTCCGCGTCTCGGGTTTAACTGGAAACACAAACTAAACTTAAAATCAGGCTGGTCAAAAAGGTCCAGCTACGAGGCGCGACGCAAATAGCATATGGCAATTAGCTTATGGCATATAGACCGGACCACACGCCATAAGCCATACGCTATAAGCCAGCTTCAATAGCCTGGTAAGAGAGGAGAGAGAAAGTGCCGAAGATGAAGAGCAACAGAGCGGCAATGAAGCGCTTTAGAGTGACCGCTAGCGGCAAGATCAAAAGGAGTAAAGGTTTTAAGAGTCACTTGCTGTCGAGCAAAGGGAAGAAACGGAAAAGGCGGCTGCGGCAGGCGACGCTGGTTTCGTCTGTGGAGTCGAAAAACATTCGCAAACTGATCCCGTATCTTTGAGAAGATGGCTTATGGCGTATAGCATATGGCTGATGGCATGCCGCGCGAGGTTACCGAGTTTCGAGTCTCAAGTCCTGTAGTTTTCCAATCAGAAACTTGAAAGCAGAGAACGTAGTTTAGCCCATATGCCATAGAGCGAAGCGGGCCATAAGCGATAAGCGGGCCTTCCTGGTGAAATTTAGCTTCAATCATCACCAGTGAAGGCCATAATCAGAAAGGAGCTAAGCAAGTGCCACGAACAAAAGGCGGTAGTAAGTCCCGCCAGAGAAGAAAGAAAATCATGAAGATGGCCAAAGGCTACGTCGGAGGCCGAGGCAGATTGTATCGATCGGCCCGAGAAACGGTCGAGCGCTCTCTCGCGTTCGCGTACCGCGACCGGCGGGTTAAAAAGAGAACCTTTCGCGGCCTGTGGATAACACGCATCGGCGCAGCCGCCAGGTTGAACGGTCTCTCATACAGCCAACTGATCAAGGGACTTAAGGAGGCCGGGGTGGAGCTGGATCGAAAAATGTTAGCGGAGTTGGCTGTCGCGGATCTATCTGCTTTTGGACAGTTGGCCCAATGCGCAAAATCCCACCTGAGCGCATAGCATGGGTCGAGGAAAAGCCGCAGCACATTGTAGATCGGACGGTGAGCCCTTCCGGGTCGATTGCAATGGGCCTGTACCTTGAGGAAGCCTTCAAGCTGACGGTTGTGGGCGGATGGCCGATGCGAAAGGCGGACAGCTGGCCAAGCACCGGGCAAGTCATCGTGGCTTTTGTACTCCAGTGCCATCGCCCTCCACGGCTCACCGCTCGATTTATTTCACTGTCAATAATTCGGGGATGAACGAATCTTTGGCGGCTCTCCGGCAAGATATCTTGGAGAGAATCGAACACTGTAAGTCCGAGACTGAAGTCGAACAGCTTCGCGTTGAAGTCTTAGGCCGGAAGGGGAAACTCACTCTCCTGCTGCGCGGTCTTAAAGATCTGCCGGCGGAAGAGCGGCCCAGGGTCGGAGACGAGCTTAACCAATCCAGGCGCGTCATCGAGGAGCGGCTAGAGGAGCGCCTCGAGGTCGTCAGGCGGCAGTCGAAGGAGCACGCGCTCAGGGAGGAAACCGTTGACATTACCTTGCCAGGAACGCGCTGGGAGCGGGGGCGGATTCATCCGTTAACACTCGTGACCGACCAAATCATCGAGATCTTCCGCGGGATGGGTTTTGAAATCGCCCGCGGTCCGGATATTGAGGACGATTACCATAATTTCGAAGCGCTGAATTTCCCGAAAGATCATCCGGCGAGGGACATGCAGGACACTTTTTTTGTTTCCAACGATCGCCTGCTGAGGACCCATACATCGCCCGTGCAGATTCGAACCATGGAGAGTCGTCAACCACCGCTTCAGATAATCGTTCCCGGGGCGGTTTACCGCCACGACGATGACGCCACGCATTCGCCCATGTTCCATCAAGTGGAAGGCTTCATGGTGGACCAGCAGGTCGCCTTCTCCGATCTCAAAGGAGTGCTTACTCATTTCTTGCGTCAGATCTTCAGTGACGAGACAGGGGTCAGATTTCGGCCGAGTTTTTTTCCCTTCACCGAACCGAGTGCCGAAATCGACATTCAATGCGTCATCTGCGGCGGCAGTGGAGTGTCGGCAGAAGGTCAGAATTGCCGCGTCTGCAAAGGGACCGGATGGTTGGAGATTCTTGGCGCTGGAATGATTGATCCGGAAGTGTTCCGCTTCGTTGGTTATGACCCTGACAAGGTGTCCGGTTTCGCCTTCGGCATGGGAGTGGAGCGGATCGCGATGCTTAAATATGGCATTGAGGATATCCGGCTCTTTTTCCAAAATGATCTCCGTTTTCTCCGACAGTTTGGGTAGGCGGGAAAAATTGGAGTAATGGAATATTGGAGTAATCCAATTCCCGACCTTTATGAAATTTACCTTTAACTGGCTAAAGGAGTTCGTGAGCGTGACTCTGCCGGCCGAAAAATTGGCCGAGCGGCTTACTATGGCGGGCCTTGAAGTCGAATCCTTGGCTCGGTTACGTGAGCCGGAGACGAACCAGGAAGATTGGCTATTCGAGATTGCCGTGACACCGAACCGCGGAGATTGTCTCGGTATCAGCGGACTCGCTCGCGAACTCGCGGCCCTGACCGTCACGCAGCTTAACTCATTACCTGTGAGCTTGCACGCGGAGGATCCGGCCGGAATGAAGCGCTTGAGCGTCGTGATCGAAGCGCCCGAGCTTTGCTCGCGCTATTCCGCCAGCGTCATCCATGATCTGTCCGTCCAACCGTCGCTGCCGTTGATGAAATTCAGACTCGAAGCATGCGGGATTCGCGCCATTAATAACGTCGTGGATATTACCAATTATGTGATGCTGGAAACCGGCCAGCCGCTTCACGCGTTTGATCTGGAGCGTTTGTCGGCCAATAGGATTGTCGTCAGAACCGCTCAGGGTATCAAGACATTTACCACCCTGGATGGAGTAGAGCGGGAACTGGCGCGAGAAGACCTCCTGATCTGCGACGGTGCGCGGCCCATCGCCCTTGCCGGTGTGATGGGCGGCGCGGACTCCGAAGTGACGGCACAGACGCGTAGGATTTTACTCGAGAGCGCCAACTTCGATCCCGTTGCGATTCGTCGCACGACCAGGCGTCTGGGACTTCACAGCGAGGCTTCGCACCGATTCGAGAGGGGCGTGGATCCGGGCGGAACCGTTGCGGCCTTGGATCGCGCGGTTTACCTGCTCGTAAAGATAGCCCGAGGCAATCCGGTCAAAGTCGTGGCTGACAGTTATCCACGACCTCCGAAACTTCCAACGATCGCCCTGCGTAACGAGCACATCGAGGGGTTGCTTGGCATACGGCTCGCAGGGAAAGAAACAGCAAAGCTGTTAAAGTCTTTGGGTTTGGAGGTTGAGGCAGAAAACAACGGTGTCATCAAGGTTCAGCCGCCCAGCAGTCGGCCCGACCTGACACGCGAGGCCGACTTGATCGAAGAAATTGCCCGCCTTTATGGCTACGAAAAGATTCCCTCGACGTTGCCGCGAGTCCTGTGCTCGGGGGGCAAAAGCGATTACCGCCTTGCGGAAGAACGCAGACTGCGCACTTTTCTTGCAGGAGAAGGATTCGTCGAAGTCATCAATCTCCCCTTTGCCTCAGAGCGAACGAACCGTCGCTTCACGGGGGTGTGGCAAGGGGCTGCGGCTCCGGTAACCGTTCTCAATCCTCTGGTGCAAGAAAGCGCCGAAATGCGTTTCAGTCTGGTCCCCGGACTCATCGAAAACCTGAACATTAATCTGGCGCAGAAGGCGGAAAGCTTTCACGCTTATCACCTGGGTAAGGTCTTTCGACTCGCAAGCGGCGGTGAAAGCGAGGAGCGCCAGTCGCTGGCGGGCATTTTGTTTGGACCGCGGCAGCAGCTAGGCCTGCGCGCTGGAGAGGAGAAATCACCGACGTTTCTGCATTGCAAAGGCATAGTGGAAGGGATTCTGGATTTGCTCCATATCGCCGACAAACTGGCATGGTCTGCGGAAACGCCGAGGATCTTGCATCCCGGTAGAGCCGCGGCGCTCTTACGTGACGGCAGTACTATGGGTTATTTGGGCCAAATCCACCCCGACCTTCAGCAACAACTCGGCGTGCCGCCGTTTTTCCTCTTCGAACTTGACTTCGAGGAGTTGCTTCAGTATGCTCCGCGACGAATAAAAACCCGTTCCCTTCCACGTTTTCCATCTGTTGAGCGGGACTTTGCCATTGTGGTCGACGAACGGTTCCCGTCCGGACAGATCGTGAGTTGGATCGAATCCCTTGGCGAAGCTTTGATTGAACAGGTGCAGGTATTCGACCATTACGCCGGCTCCCCCATACCGCAAGGAAAAAAGAGCTTGGCGTACAAAATTTCCTATCGTGCCGATGACCGAACGTTAACGGACACGGAAGTCAATACGTTGCACCAGGATCTTACGAATCGGATCGAAAAGCTCTTTGGAGCTCAGCTGCGGAGCTGAGCACGAGTATTCTATGTATTCTAAGGATCGAAGAGGTGGGAAATGACAAAGGCGGATATCATTACTCGAATCTATGAAAAAATCGGATTTTCCAAGAAGGACGCGACCGACGTGGTGGAAGCGACCTTCGATATCATCAAAGGTTGTCTCGAACGCGGCGAAAAAGTCAAGGTTTCGGGGTTCGGGAATTTCGTCGTGAACACCAAAAGGCCGCGCAAGGGACGAAATCCTCAAACCGGAGGCGAAATCATCATCGTGGGACGCAAAGTGCTGACCTTCAAAGCGAGCCAAATTTTGAAAAAAAGTCTGAACACAATGTCCACTTCATCCTCCGCGTCTTCTTCATCGTCGTCGGCAACGCCGTAGGCCACCGGCCATGCCCTCCCGATTGCCGGATAAGATCTATTTCAAAATCGGCGAAGTGAGCGAAATCGTAGGGGTGGAACCCTATGTGCTGCGTTACTGGGAAACTGAGTTTGATTTGCTGAAGCCCTCGAAGGCGCCTTCACGCCATCGGCTCTATAAGAAAAAAGACGTGGAGCTTTTGCTGGAGATCAAGAGACTTCTCTATTCGGAAGGTTTTACCCTCGAAGGGGCAAGAAAAAAATTGAAAGAGAACAAGAAGGAAGAAAAAAATCAACTCAAACTGCCTCTTTCCGACCAGAAGTATCGAACCGCGCTAGCAAAGATCAAGAAAGATCTGCAGTCGCTGCGCAAGTTATTGTCGTAACCGTATTATTCAGCTAGCAAGGCCAAGGGACGACGGTAGAGTGTCGGGTTGCGTTCAACGCGAGATTCGGAAAACGAGACCGGAACTG
>DASTOD010000201.1:0-2990 GCA_035762645.1 Binatia bacterium
AAGTTTGCAGCGTCTTGCCGCGCAGCTCGTAAAGATACTGAATGACTCTTTCATTGCTCATGAACTTCGACGGGTCATAGTGATCATAGTGAACAATTTCTTCGAGCGGACGGCGCACGCCTTCCGAGGGCTCGACGGCGGGATAGCCGACGGGAATGATGAGGTACAGCATCATCAGATCCGGCACGCCCAAAACTTTTTTGAACGGCTCCTGAACGTGAATCGTGACCCATTGCGTACCGAGGCCAAGAGACGCGGCGGCGAGATGCATCAGGGTGCAGGTATTCGCCAGGCCGTCGGTGAGATGGGATTGGTCGCGTCCGAAGGTGTGAGCCCCCTGCACGGTCCCCCACTGGCGCCTCCCGTCGCCGACGACGACAATCAGCACCGGCGCTTCGGACCAGCCGGCGCCGCGCCGCTGCCGCTCGACTGCCTTGTCCGCGGTCATCTGATACGCCGGATGCCTGAGCTCGAAGACCCGCTGTTGTTCCATCCAATAGATGAAATCGGTATTGACCTCCGCGTAACAACGGAAGAGATCTTTTTTGACCTGCGGGTCTTTCACGACAATGTACTCCCAAGGCTGCGAATTGGCACCGGACATGGCCCAACGGCCGGCCTCTAAAATTTTGTTGAGGGATTCATCCGGAATGGGGTCCGGCTTGAGCTTTCTAATACTGGCCCTGCGCCGGATGATATCGTAGAGAAGATCGTAACCCGGCGTTGTTTCCGCAACCATGTTCATTGAACCTCCGAAGCTGGAATGGCAAAGTTTGACTGCCGCTCTTTATAGCCCACCTCGCGTCTTCGTTGCAATTCACCGACCCTCTTGATAAAAACGCTCGTGCCAGAGTTGCCCGGCGGCTTTTCCCGCGGTTCAAAAGCTGATTCAGCTGAAAAGCGTAAGAATGCTTCGACAAGCATGTCCTGAGCAAAGACGAAGGGCTCAGCATGAACGGAACAATCTTCAACGATTTCGGTCGCTCCTCCGTTCGTCCTGAGGTTCTCGAAGGATGAACGGGGTTTTCAGTACAATCAAAAGCTGATTGACGATCAGATGAAAAAACTGTTCTTTGCCCTATTGTTGTCTGGTGTGCTGCCCTTTCCAGCGCATGCGGCCGATCGGGTTCGCATCACCTACGCCAGCCGTTCGATCGCCTCTATCCTGCCCTTCATTGCCAATGACAGAGGCTTCTTCCATGAAGAATCACTGGAGCCTCAGCTCATCTTGACCCGAGGGACGACCGCTATGGCGGCCACGGTGGCCGGCGACGTCGAGGCGATCCACATCGTAGGCGCTGCCATCAGGGGCATCCTTCAAGGCCTCCCCCTCAAGGTGCTTGCCGTCAATCAGAAGCTGCCGCTCTTTTGGTTGGTGACCCGGCCGGAACTCAAAACCTTCAATGATCTAAAAGGCAAAACGATGGCGGTGACAACCATCGGAGGCAGCCAGCAACTCGCCGGCTTTCACATGCTGCGAAAGGGCGGCATCGACCCGACAAGGGAGATTACCAGCATCGTGTCCGGCGATGTGCCAGCGCAACTGCAGGCGCAGATCTCCGGTCCGGTTCACATCACCGTTCTCTCGGCGCCAACCGTGTTCGTGGCGCGCGATCGCTACAAACTGAACCTGCTGGCTTCGCTCAGTGATGAATACGTCAATTTCATATCAGGCATCATCGTCGCTGAAAAAGCCCTGAAGGAAAAGTCGGCTATTATCCGGCGCACGCTGCGCGCGCTCGCCAAAGCCAACCGTTATTTTCACGCGAACGAGAATGCATCCGCGGAGATACTCGCGAAGTACCTCAACGTGAGCCAACAAATCGCTCTGGAAACCTACCGCTTCAGCCGCCCGGCCTTCACCCCTAACAGTATTCCCAGCGATAAAGAAGTACAGGAGCATCTTAAGAGCGACGCGCAGTTTTTGAACCTGAAACAGCCGGTGCCAGCTTCCTCGGTGTTCGACTTTTCACTGCAACGAGAAGTCAACAAGGAGCTGGGAATAAAATAGGGCGGAGAGAGAGGATAAGCGGTGCCGGGGTATAATATGGCGCGATCAATTACCCACGTCGATCAACAGGTCGCCATACTCGTCCACCTCCAGCGTATCACTCGGGTAAAGTAAAATCGTCGCGCCCATCTCCTCGATGACCGCAGGTCCGTCGATCCGATCCCCGGCTTTGAGTCCGGTGCGCAGGAAGATGGGACAAGAGACCGCTTGCTGCTGATGGTCGAAGACAACCGGTCTCCTGCCGCGCTCTCCTCGGTCGGCATCACGGAACGATGGAGCGAACGTAAGGCGATTTTCAAACCGCCCCAGCGCCGAAAGACGGAGATTGACCATCATCACCGGCTCTTTTGGCGCCGAATGGCCATAATGCTCCTGGTGCAGTTGGTCAAAGCGCGAGCGAATCGCGCCGAAATCCTCTAGCTTCCTGAGATCCTCCATAAGAGGCACCGGGAGCGTGTACTCTTGACCGCGGTAGCGCATGTCCAAGAACCGCCTCAGCAGGACTTGGCGCGCTGCGGCCCCTTCCTCCGTTAGCGTCTCGATCGCGGATTTTTCGAGCGCGGCGAAGGCATCCGCAATTTCTTCTCCCGAGGTCTCGTTCAGTTCACGGACAAAAGTTTGGACGTAATCGTGCTTTAGATCGGCAAGCAGCATGCCGAAGGCGGAGAAGTGCGCCGGCATCGGTGGTATGATCACCCGCGGCACCGACAGTTCGCGCGCGATCGCCGGCGCGTGCAGCGGCCCGCCGCCGCCGCTCGGCACCAACGCGCAATCGCGCGGGTCGTAGCCCTTTTCAACGGACACGGCCCGCACCGCCAGTGACATGTTAAAATTGGCGATGGTCAGGATTCCGAGCGCCGCCTCTTCCAGCGATAGCTCGAGCGGCTTTGCTATTTTGTCGGTGATGGCCTCGGCCGCCCGGTCGCGCTGCAACCGAATGCCGCTGCCCAAAAAATATTCGGGATCGATGCGCCCGGCG
>DASTOD010000202.1:0-10862 GCA_035762645.1 Binatia bacterium
GAAGGGCTCAAAGATGTCGATAAGGAGATCGTTCTGCGAGAAGTGGCGTACCAACCCGGCGAGTCATTTTCGGGGACGGCGCTCAGGACCACGGAGAAGAATCTTCGAGAGCTGGATCTGTTTAGCGTGATCGGTATCGAACCCCAGCCGTCGCTTGGTGATCCCAGGGCCGTTCCGGTACGAATCCGTGTTGAAGAAAAACCGCCGCGCGAAATCAGGGTGGGGATAGGTTACGGCACCGAGGACCAATTGCGCGGGCAGGCACGCTGGCGGCACAACAACTGGCTCGGCGGCGGACGAAGGCTCGAGGTCGGAGTGAAGGCCTCTTTTATCGCCCGGGAATTGAATCTCCAGTTCGTTCAGCCTCACTTTCTGGGCCCGAAGAATCGTTTCATCATCAATGCCGGCCCCCAGCAGTTTGACGAACCGGGATACTTTCTGACGGCAACCCGGGCGCAGCCTCAGATCGAGCGCAAATTTACCGATCGCCTCACCGGTTTCTTAGCCTCTCGTGTGGAATATGATCGATTAAGTGAAGTCGAACCCGAAACCATTCGAGCCCTCGCGCCTTTCGAGAAAAAAGGGCTTCTTTCCGGCCTATCCGCAGGCTTTTTGTGGAACAAGGCCGACGATCCGCTCAATCCGACGACCGGTTGGATCCTCTCTTTTGCGGCTGAGCAGGCGGGCGGGTTTTTGGGTGGCAGATTCGATTTTTATAAATTCCGCACCGAGGTCAAAGGGTATTACCCGCTGGCGGAGAAGACCGTTCTCGCTTCCAGGTTGAGGCTAGGCTTTGCGGAGCCGTTGCACGGGAACGAGGAGGTGCCCATTTTCGAGCGCTTTTACGCCGGCGGCGACAACAGCGTGCGCGGATACGGCCGTAGTCGCTTAGGGCCTTTGTCGACGGCCGACGATCCGTTGGGTGGCAGAAGCTTGATCGAAGGATCGTTTGAGCTTCGGCAGCAGTTTTTGGAGAAATTGGGGGGCGCTTTATTTGTCGATTTTGGCCAGGTTTCACTCAGGTCGTTCGACCTGCCCGTTGGCGATTTGAGATTCTCTGCCGGCATTGGGGTTCGTTATACAACGCCTGTGGGTCCACTGCGCTTCGACATCGGCTTCCCTTTTCGTCCGCCGAAAGGTGATCGGGCCTGGCGGATTCATTTCAACATCGGACAATCTTTCTAAGAGATCGAAAATGAAGAAACGGACGTTGCGCTGGATCGCGTGGTCGCTCGGCATTTTCGTAGTGTTAATCCTCGTGCTCGCGGCGGGGATTCGCCTCTACAGTCGCACGCCCCACTTTCATGCTCTGCTGCGCGCGCAAGTTTTAGCGGCTCTCAATGAGGCGCTGGAGGGTGAGGTGCAATTTAGAGAAGTCACAGGCTCGGTCTGGGATGAGCTGCAATTTTATGAACTGGTCATCACGCATGATGGCGATCGCGTCCTGTCGGCGCCGAACCTCTCGATTCGGTTAGGCCTGTTGGGTCAAATCTATACCCTTCTCAGCTCGTCGGCGATCCGCATTGCGCGCATTGCCATAGTGGAACCTGAGTTGCGGTTGGCGCAAGACCAAGACAAGAATTGGAACTTAACTAAATTGGTCAAACAATCCGACGAGCACACGGAGCCGGGCCGCCTGACCATTTCGCTGGATCGTATCGACATTCAAAACGGCAAGATCGAAGTGCACACAGCCGACGGCAAACAGGCGCGCGCCACCGCGCTCTCCGGACAAGCCGAGGTCGATTTAACACCGTCCGGAGTGGAGGTCAATCTGCAGAAATTGGGCTTCGCGCTGTCCTCTGCGGGGGTGCCGAACACGACCTGGTCGACCGGTATTTACTTTGCCCAGACCGACAAGAGCTCGTCACTCGATATCAAGCATTTGAATGTTTCAACGGTCGGGTCCAGCCTGCGTGTTGTCGGGACGATCGACGACCTCGCGGCACCGACGGTCAAATTGACCGTGGATCTGATTAAAGGCTCCGCGACCGAGTTAAAGACGATCGTGCCTGACTTACCGTTGCGGGAAGATATTTCCGGCCGGCTCCAGGCCTCGGGGCCCTTATCGGCACTCCAGATCGCGGGAACGATCGCAGCGGCGGATGGCCGTATCATTGCGTCCACCGTGAATAACTTTACCGGCAGCGAACCTCAGCTGCAGGGGAATTTGAAATTCCAAGATTTCGTCATCGAAAAGGTGCTCACCCTTCCCGGCGTTTCCGGTAAAGTCAATGGGCAGGTCGATTTTCGCGGCGCTTCTATCGAGCGGGGTGAGGCCTCGATGCGCGCTGGCGTTTCCGGGTTGGCGGTGCAGGGCTGGACGGTTGGCCAAGTCGAGCTCTCCGGTCAGTTGAAGGATAGCCGCCTCGGTTTCAGCGCACGCGCCGGGAACAAAGAAGGAACCGCCGAAATTAAGGGAAACCTCGCTTTGGCGGAGACTCCGGCGTACGAGCTGACCCTCCGGGCTCGCTCGCTCAATCTACAAACAGTTGCCGAGCAACAAACGAGCCTACCCGAAGCGACAATCAATCTCGATGCGTGGATCAAAGGGCACGGAACGAAACCTGAAAGCCTGCAGGCCGATACCCATCTAACGCTATATGCCTCTCAGATCGGGGCCGTCCGGATAGACCAAGGGCGCGCCCAAGCATCGTTGCGCAGCGGCAGACTGTTTTTACGGGAGGCTCGGCTCTCAGCCGACGGCTCGACACTGAGCGCCAGTGGCAACATTGCTTCGGTAACACAGCGCGCCACGGGCCGAATCACATATGTCTTTGATGCCAAAGAAATTAGCCCGTGGCTCCAGTTGGCGGGCGTCGAAGGGAATGGAAAGGCGAGAATCGATGGAACTATAAATGGTTCGCTGCAGGCCCCTCGCTTGGAGGGTAGGGCCAAGCTGAGTCAACTGCAGATGGCCAGCAACCGCGTGGAAAGCGGTAACCTTCGCTGGACGCTCGAGTCTTCACCCGGCAATTCTTGGCAGGGCAAAATCGATTTGGCGGCTCAAAACTTGTCTGCCGGCATTTCACTTCCAAGCTTGGAGGCGCGCGTGAATTTGGACCAAACGCAGCCTGCCGTCGCGCTCGGGGTCGAAATCGTAGGGCGGGACACCGATCAACACGTTCATCGCATCAAGGGTCGCGTGGTCCGGTCCGGGGAGCGTATGGACGTAGCCCTACAAGAGCTGAGCTTTCAGCTGCCGGACGGTACCTGGCGCAATGGCCGGCCGGCCCGCCTTGTCCTCATCAAAAAGAATCTTAGCGTAGACGATTTGGTTCTGCAGCGAGACGCGCAAACGATCAACGTCAAAGGAACTCTTGGCTATGAGGGCGCGCAAGATCTCTCAGTCCGGGTAAACGGTTTCTCTCTCGACGATCTCCGTCCGTATTTCAAAGACATGCCTGACGTGGCCGGAAAACTGACCTTGGCGCTGCAGGTGAAAGGAACGGCCGCGCGACCTTTGATCGAAACAACCATGAAACTCGACAAACCGGCGGTTGCCGGCCAGACCTATGCGGGCTTGACGGCTCAGGGTTCTTATCAAAACGAGCGCCTGCAGATGGATCTTCGTCTGCTCCAAGATCAAAGCCATGGCCTGAACGTCAAGGGAATACTGCCTGTCTATCTCGGTTGGGGTGAGGGCCGGTCGATTGGCGTAACCGGGGATACGAACTTGCGGATTCAATCCGATGGCTTGAGCCCGAGCTTCTTGAGCGCCCTGAGTAAAGACATCGTTAATCTGCAGGGAAGCCTCACCATGGATATCGTCCTACGCGGTCCTCTAAAAAACCTGGCTCCGAGCGGGACTCTCCAGTTTCAAAATGGCGGCGTGAAAGTGCGTCCTTTGGGTATTTCAGTGACGGACATCGGCGTTCAGGCAAACCTCACTCCTGGCGCGATCCAGATAAACCGCCTCGGCGCTAGATCGGGCGAGGGACAGCTGAATGGATCCGGGCGCGTCGCAATCAAGGGCACCGACATTTCAAGTCTCGGCCTCACGTTGAAAGCGCAGGACTTTCAGGTCATGGCAACGCGGGAGTACAAAGCGAACGTATCGGGAAATCTCGTTGCCTCGGGGAGCCTGCAAGAGCCATCCGTTCGGGGCGATTTGGCTCTAAAAGGCATTCTACGACCAGACATGGTCTTCATGAAGCGGACCGGCCTGGCTGCGCAGGACCAGACGATCGTTGTCGTCCGTAACGAAACTGACCTCGCCGCGCCGCCAGATCTGCAGGAGGAGACGCAAACCAGCAAGAAAAGCGGTTCCGGTTCCGGCGAGGAAAGCGCTCTTTATCGGCGCCTCCGGCTCGATGTCACCACCGCGATCTCTCGGGGCACCTGGATTCACCTCGATGAGGGTTCTATTGAGACGACCGGGAAGCTCCGGCTCAGGAAAGAACCCCAAGGGCCATTGACGGTCGCGGGTACGATTCAGGGTACGCGCGGTTCATATACCTTCCAAGGTCGGCGATTCCAAATTGAAAAGGCCGAACTCACTCTCACGGGTGGAAGCCAAATCGATCCGCTGCTGGATATCGTCGCTCGCTACAAGGTGCCTCAGTACCAAATCGATCTGGTCATCGGTGGATATTCGAGCAAACCGACTCTCAATTTGCGCAGTGATCCATCGCTCGAGCAGGCTGATATTCTTTCCGTTCTGCTGTTCGGCAAGCCCATCTCCGAACTCAACAAAGGCGAGCAAAACAACCTGCAAAAGCAGGCGTTGAAAGCGACCGCCGATTTTGTCAGCTCCGATCTCAGACAATCCGTTGCCCGCAAACTCGGAGTCGACACCCTGGAGTTTGGAGTTGGAGAAAACCTGGCGGGCGGCCAGATAGAAGCAGGAAAATACGTCACCAGCGATGTCTTTGTTTCGACCAAGCAGCAGTTCGGAGGCGACGGACGTCAGGAGTATGCGATTGAATATGAGATTGCGCCGAACTGGCAAATCAAGAGTTCAACAAGCCCGCAAGGCAACAGCGGAATCGATATCTTCTGGCGCAAACACTACTGAATCGGCGGCTGGATTCCCCCGCTTAGCTCAACCGAGTAGTGGTTCAGTTTCGTCAAGATCTCTCTCTTCGTTCGAGATGACAATCCGTGTCAGCCGACAAGAGACGGAGACAAGGAGACAAGCTCCCCATGTCTCCTTGTCTCCTTGTCTCCCAGTCTCCTTGTCTCCCAGTCTCCTTGTCTCCCAGTCTCCTTGTCTCCCAGTCTCCTGGTTATCCTCTGCTTCCTTGGACCTGCAAGTTATTGATCACGGACTTAACCCCATCCACGCGGCGCGCAAGCTGCTCGGCCCTCCTTTTTTGGTCCGCGGATTCAACGACTCCGTTTAAGGAGACCACGCCCTTGTTGGTGTCGACATCGACTCGGGTCAGGTTCGCTGCTTTATCGGCTACGAGCGTTGACTTTACCGAAGCCGTGATCGTCGCATCGTCGACGTTTTGTCCCGCTGTCTTGCCGGTGAGCGCTTGACAGCCCGTCAACAGCAAGACCATCATTCCCGCGGCTGTCCATCGCTTCATGTTTGTTACCATTTGTTAGAACCCTCCTTTTATTATGTATCTTTGTCTTCGTTGTTGTTGAGAACAGGTCCGTTTGTGCGAAGCCTCGAATCCCGGTTAAAACCGCAATAGACCGAGAATGCCCGTGATGATGAGATAGAGGGCGATGACATAATTTAACAGCCTTGGAATGATCAGAATGAGGATGCCCGCGATCAATGCGACGAGCGGCTGCACCCCGACGTAAAATTCCACTTGCGTCTCGTCAACCGGTTAGCGGAGCCGACTGAGCTCTGCGATGCGGTCCTCGGTTGCTGGATGGGTGGAGAGAAAGCCTCCCTTGCCTCCTCCGCCCGATGTGCTTGCGACCCAACGAAGCGCGTCGATCATTACCTCTTTCGGATATCCGGCCCGCCCCAGGATCTCCACTCCATGCCGATCCGCCGCTGATTCTTCTGAACGCGTGTAGCCGCGCGCGATCAAGGTGCCGGCGATGGGCGTTACGGCGCTGCTTCCAGGAAATAGTTGTTCCAACAGTACCATCCCAATGTTGAGCCCCGCTCCCAAAATTTGCAGCTGCGCGGCGTGGCCCAAATCTTCGTGGGCGATCTCATGAGCCATGACGCCGCGCAGCTGTTGGTCATTGGCTTTCTGGAGCAAGCCCGTAGTGACATAAAACTGGCCGCCGCCGGCATTGGCGGCATTGATCTCCGCCGCGTCGATAATACCGACACGAACATCTTGCGGTGTTCTGGGACGGTTCATCACTTTTAATAGCGGGGTCATGATGTCATACAGCCGCCGCGCTTGTCTGGGATCAACCTGTCGGATATCGCGCACCTGCGGCGCGCTGTCTCTGTCACTGGGGCGACTAGCCTCCTCCGAGACGGCACAGCTCACAAGGGCCAGGGCCATCAGCGCAAGGCCGAACGGCAGTTTCATGCTCATCAAGTCTTCTCACCGGCCTCCCGCCCAAGATATGGAAGGATACTTTCGGTGTCTCTCTCGATTCTGTTTCTTAAACGCCATTTTCGTCGGTGCGAATGTTGCAGAGCGTTGGTTACACCTAAGGCAAACGCTATGCCGTGCGTTAAATTATTGAATTGACTAAGGATCGTACGGGTTATGTCCCGTTCGTGAAACGCGGGGCTGCCGTTTGTCTTACGCCTAGGACAAACCGCGGCGTAGCCTCAACCGAGTCGGAGTGACTCGCGCAGAGGCGCAAAGGGCGCCAAGGAAAGACGAATCTTTTCTTCGCGTTCTTAGCGTCTTTGCGCGATGATGGTTTTAGTCTCTGTGGCGTAAGAGCTACGGCACTGCCGGAAAATTTTGCGCAGGCTCCGAAAACTTTAAAACGGTCGAAAAAATCAGAAAACATCAATGGTGCTTGAGTGATTCGCTCAAAGCAAAACCCCTCCCAACCATCCGCCCAAAGCGGATTTAGAGTGCTAGTCGTTGATGACAGCGAGACCTCTCTGGAAGCAACAGCGCGCTATTTGCAGTTGTCCGGTCACACAGTTCTGAAGGCGGCCGATGGTCAGTCGGCGATTGATTCAGCTCGAAGCTTCAAGCCGGAGAAGGTCCTGTTGGATCTCTCGCTGCCCGACATGGATGGCTATGAGGTGTTAAAACAGTTGAAAGCCTTGGACGGCCTGGAGGATACCGTCTTCATTGCCGTTACCGGTTTTGGCGAAGAGGAGCAAGCGCGCGCTATGGACGCCGGCTTCAACTATTTCTTGAGTAAACCCATCGACATGGAAGGGTTGGTCAAACTGCTTGCGAGAGATAATTAGTGCCGACTGGTCCTCTCCGCCGACTCATATCCCAAAACTTCGACGCGGACGGGTGTGATACCTACTTCGACCATGTCTAACGCCCTAGCAGCCGCCACAGACAGATCGATAATTCGATCTTCAACGAAAGGCCCGCGGTCGTTAATTTCCACCTCGACGGATTTGCCGTTGGCAAGATTCGTTACCCTGACCTTGCTGCCAAAAGGCAGCGTCTGATGCGCGGCCGTCATTTCCATCTGGTCAAAAGTCTTTCCACTCGCGGTGAGCTTCCCGTGAAACTGGCGTCCGTACCACGAAGCCACACCAACTTCGACCGGCTTGATTTGTGAGCCGCGCGCATCAGTCAACTTTGGTTTCGCAAGACTTGGAACTGTTGTGGGGATGGCGTCGCGCCCAACCGCAGGCTGGCGGACCGGAATGCCTGCGGTTGGCGGCCTAGTCGCGAGACCCGGAAAAGGCTCCGTGACTCCGCAACCTTGCGCAAGCAGTGCCGCTACACAGACTGCGATCGCGAGAGGCCGTCGCCGTCGACGGACGGAGCGAAAATGCGTATGAGTCTTTTTCAGAGGCATGCTGCGGGTAGCGCGCTAAACCAAAGATTGACTAAGCAAACAATGCGGTGTTTACAATTCACGAGGATGAAAGTGAAAATTTCTTTTTCCATTTTTGTTTTCATCCTCTGATTAAATCACTACGCGGCCAATCTCTTCTTGCCGTCGACGGTCTTATCCCACTTAGCCTCTGGCTGATGCGCGCGCTTGAACAATACGAGACCCCGTCTAATATAATCGGAATCGATCCCGAGATGAGAGCACACGCTCAGAAAAGTAAATAATCCATCATCGTCGTTGCTGAAAAACCAGTCCTGCGTTTCGTTAAAAATTTTCCTTTGTCTTCGCGTTTTCCCTTCCACGTTCTTGAAATAGCACAACACGG
The DNA here is from genome assembly GCA_035762645.1 of Binatia bacterium. Taxonomy (GTDB): domain Bacteria; phylum Desulfobacterota; class Binatia; order UBA9968; family UBA9968; genus DASTOD01. The sequence continues at coordinate 8,243 of DASTOD010000202.1, forward strand.
CGTCTTCCAGCACGGCCGTCATTAGATCGAGTTCCGGCTGGCGCGACCGTTTGGATCGATAAGTTTGCCAAAATTCGTGCGGCGCCAGAATGTCGGATTGGAACTGAACTGCTTCGAGATCGCTTCCGTTGAGCCCCGTGATGTTTAGACCGAATTCTTCATGCATATTCCTACCCCCTTCTCCGTTTCGCGGAATGGGCCCGTCCGTCCCTCGGTGCAGTTGGAATAGCAAGTCCCGAGCCAATCAGGGAATCGCCGCGTGACTATGGAAGCCCCAGGCGAGCGCAGGTGTCGATAAAATCGCGTGGAATTCGCGATCCCCTGATGTTGTCGCCCGCTGGCGAGATGTTTGTTAGTAGGCTTTAATGTCTCACTATCGAAACATTTCGTGCAGCCAGTCATTTTTTTGCGACAAAATTACAATTGGCTCACCCCCTGGCGATGGCGGTGCCTGGCGTTCTGATGTCGCTGGAAGCGAAGTTGCCGTGAATGTGAAATTGCTGTGAATGTCGGGTCAGACTAAGACCGATTAGGATGGGCTCTGATCCGCCGCGCGACTATGCGGAGCGAAACCCCTGGATATCGGCTCTGCCCGCCGTACGACCTTCTTGAACTCGGCGGGTCGAGCGGAGCGCGCGCGCTGCAGGAATTCGTCAAGCCTGCCGATCGCCTCGAGAGAAGCCAAGATTCGTTCCTGGGTTCCCCAATCACTCCAGCCGACCTTGGGCACAGGAAGCACCTTAAGCCGGGGCCTGGCGTGGGCCAGAATCGTGGAGGAGAAATTCACCGGCTGAAGGCAGCGGTAGCAATGCTCAACAAAACTACGGGAGTGAATGCTGTCGACCATCAAGCGCATATTCCAGAAGGTGTGGGACAGTTGCGGGGCTGCGTTCGAGACCATGTCCCACAGAGTGGCAGCGCGGACTACAAAGACAAACGTGTTCCACAGGCAGCCCTTCAGTTTGAGCCTTCGGGCAGCTGCGGGATCTGGTTTTTCCCAAAAACCGCGCACGCCGATGGCTGCTCGGCCGGCGGTTTTCTCATCGGGCTCGATCCAACCGTAACCGTCATCGACCCCGTCGGGGGTGACCCCCAGAAGGATCAGCGCATCGGGAAAATAGTGTAGTTCTTCAAGCGCCGCTTCGACCTGGGCCATGAATTTTTCCTCATTCGCAACAAAGTGATCCGATGGGAAAACCGCAACGACGGCGTCCGGATCGCGCATCGAAATATGGGCGAGAGGCAATAAAATTCCCGGGGCGGTATCAAGATTGGCCGGTTGAAACACGAGGTTTTTTAGCGGCAGGTCAGACAACTGTTCTATCGCTTCGCGCCGATGGTTCGAATTCAACGAGACGAGGATCTGGTCGCGAGGGATCAATTGTGCCGCTCGCGCGATGCTATGCTGAAGCATCGAACGACTGCCGATGATCGTGCAAAATTGCTTTATGCCCTTGCCTCCACACGCTTGAGCGAGGAAAGACTGAACGCGCGTGCCTTCACCGCCCGCCAGAACCATTCCCCAGATATTGTTTTTTTGCGTCATTGAGTGAACCTCAAAACCCACGAAGCGGAAATTTTTCCCACCGCAAAATTCGCGACGACTGTACGCAATTGTTATGCCCTCGTTAACAAGGCTGTTCACATTTCTGAGACTGCTCAATTCCGCTTATTTTTCGACCTAAAGCGCCAGACCACGGTGACTGCCATGCGCGACGGGTGTTTCATCTTTGAGACGAGAGCCGGGCCGCGTGTATCATACACAGGACAACGAAAACTCAGAGACAGGGCAGACGGGCTACAGGTTAACGAAGCGTTAGTGATTGCGTTTATATCGCCTTGAGCACTGGAGAAAGGGCGGGAATCTAATAACGTCCCAAAAACTGCACTGGAGGGGCACGCATCCCCTGCCCCTACGGCCAGTTTTTGGGACGTTTTTATTTCAGGCTACCGCGCGCAACGCCGCCGGATTTGTGAGTCGATCATTGACGCTTTCCCAATCAATGTTGGCGAAAAAGGCATCGATGTATTTGGCCCGGCCCGACGGCGTGTAATCCAAGACAAAGGCATGCTCCCAAACATCCATCACCAGTATCGGCTTAAATCCCGAAGGGACGCCGTCCTGGTGCAGAGCCACCCAATGATTTGAGAGTTTTTCTGTGACGGGGTCTTGATACAGAATAGCCCAACCGACGCCGCGCATTTCCCCCACGGCGGTGAAGGCCTGCTTCCACCTATCGAATCCTCCGAAGACATTTTGCAGTGATTCTTTCAGCTCTTTGGAGGGCGCGCCTTTGCCATTCCGCGCTAAATTGCCGAAATAATACTCATGCAGGACCATTCCGCCGTATTCGAAGCCGAGGCGACGTGTGAGTTCGGCATAGGCGAGGTCCTTGCCCGATGCTTCTCCCTTGCTGATCATTTCCATGATCTGTTCGTTTAAGAGATTCGTGTTGTTCACGTATCCCTGATAAAGGGAAAAATGAGCCTCGAGCGTCTCGTCCGAAATACCTTTGAGTCCCGATAGCTTAAACTCTCGTGGTTTATAATGAGACAACGCCATTTATGGCACCTCCTTTGAAATAAAAATTGCTTGGATGAATTCCTGATAAGCTGGGAC
>DASTOD010000203.1:0-2023 GCA_035762645.1 Binatia bacterium
ACAAAGACGCGCTCCGGAGTCTTCTTGCAGCCGCAGATCGAATCGATGATGCCGTCTTTGAAAGTTCGCGCAACCTCTTCCCAGCCGTTGTGGCGGGAGCGCCAGACGATCAGTCCATGTTGCGTACCCGCGTAAAGACGAACTCCTTCAGCCATTGTAGTTCTCCTTGGTTCAAGTCGTTCCAAGCGTTCCAGTCGTTCAAGCCCCCACCTCTTTTCTCCCCCGCGTCGCGCGGGGGAGGATGCAGGAGGGGGACGGTTGAAACGATTGCAACGTTTGGAACCATTGGAACAGTATTCATCGTTCTACGGAAACAGCTCGCTTCTTCCCGTGGCCGGTTGGCGATCCCAGCGGGCCTCGAGACTACAGAAATAATTCCAGGCTCTTTGCGCGCGCCGCTCGAGCGCGATCTCGGCGCCGAAGGCGCGACATTCCTCCGGGCTGAGCGTGCCCAGTTCACCTAAGGTCACCGCCTGCAGGCTCTTCTTGGCATCGTCTTCCAACACGAGCGCGGTATAGAGAACTTCCTGAAGATTCTGCCCGACAACGACGATGCCATGCGCGCGCAACAGTGCGGCGCGTTTGTCGCCGATGACTTCCAGCAGCGCGCTGCCTCGGCCCGGGGTCGTGATCAGCTGCGCCTCCGGATAAAGCGGCACCCCTTCGCTGAAGATCGCTCCTTGCAGAGTGACCGGCCGGAACTCACGCTCGGCGATCGCGAAGAGCGTGGCGTAAGGCGTGTGGAGGTGGGCGACCGCCAGAGCGTTGGCGCGGGCGCCATGAAGCGCCGTGTGGATCGGCCACTCGACGGGCGGACCGGCTTTGCCTTCCAACGGCTCGCCGTCGAGATCCGTGGGAATCATATCTTCTGGGCGAAGGCTTCCTTTGTCGGAGCCCATGCCCGGCGTGATCAAGACCCGTTTCCTATCGGGTTGATAAACGCTCACGTGGCCGAACAGGCCGATCATTCCCTGCATCGCGAAGATGCGCGTGCAGGTGGCCAGTTGTTCGCGTAGTTCCTGCTCGGTCGCCATAAGTTCTATCTCCTCTGCGCTGCTTCGAGTTCTTTTTTCACTTCGTCCACGAGCTGCAGGCTCAACAAGCGCTCCGGCGCTATGTCCTCCTTGATTTGGAGCGGTATCTTGATGTCGTATTCGAGAAAGTTCTTGATGCCCTCGGCCGTCGGCAACCCCGGCACTCCCGGGGCCAGCGCCCGGAGATAATTCTTCGTCGCTTCGACGAGCATGGGCCTTGTGGCATTGCCGAGCTGGAGCTTTTTGATGCCCAAGTCGACGGATACTTCCGGCTGCTCGCGCACGAACATCAAACCCCGGATCACCGCCTTCAACCACCGCTTGATCTGGCCGGGGCTCTCGCGGATCTTTTTCTCGGTGGTCACGAAGCCTTGAAAGGGCATGGGAAACAGGTCACCGAGAAAGCCGAGCGAATGCAACCCTTCCTTCTGCGCAAACACGAGGCCGCCGGGATCGACCGCCGTGACGTGCGCCGCGCCGGTTTTTACCGCCATGACTCTCGTGTGGGTGTTGGCTCCCATTGAAATTCGGATGATTTCTCTCGCGGACACGCCGCCGCGCTCGGCGAACATTGTGATGATGCGGTCCTGCGTATCTCCCGGGCTGCCGATGGCAATCCGTTTACCTTTCATATCGGAGGCATTTTTGATGCTGGGATCGGCGACTAGATAAAATGTCACCTTGTCCGCTTGGAACATGATTCCTTTGATGGGCGCCCCCTTTATGGCCGCTCGCATGCCGCTGCCGCCGGCGCCGCTGAAGTCCACGTCGCCGCTAAGAAGCGCCGCTATCGAAAGCGGACCGGAGATGGCGACGGTCTCGTTGTCGAGGGTTTCCTCTTTAAAAAATCCTTTGGCGTCGGCGACAAAAACCGAAAGGTAGTTGAGATTGGCCTGAGGGACAGCGGTTCTTATTTTCTCGGCGTGAGCTACAGATGTGACAAACGCCATCATCAGAGCGATTAGGATTGTGGTTTCGAATGATTTTGT